>JBHHUI010000267.1:0-4962 GCA_046753805.1 Anaerolineales bacterium | reverse complement strand
AGCCGAATTCTACGCGAGCTGCGCCGCAGTGGACACGTCGCAAGCGCGCTGGTGACGCAGTCGGGTCCCGGGATCAGCTATGTTTTGACCGGCCCGGAACAAGATGCAACCGCCGAGTTGGTATCGCGTGCCGCACAAACGGCGCAACAGGCGCTCGAAACGCTGGCACGCCTCAACCGATCGCTGCTGCGTGAACTTGGCCGGAAGGCAACGTTGCGCATCGGCATCGCGGTCGGCCTGTGGCCAAGGCCCAGCGCTGAAGCAACTCATTTGGCCATTTTCGCGAACTCGTCGCAGGCGGGCCGTCAGGCGGCAGCCATGGCCGAAGCATCCGCGCCCAATGCGATCGCCCTGAGCGCAGAGGCCGCTACATTCCTCCAAGATTCATACGATCTTAAACCTCTGGAGCCTGGCCGCGACCGGCGCTTACCAGCCGCCGTCCTCAATTTGGGCCGTGCCCGTGGCGATCACCAAATACCCGTGGGATTCCCGACGACGAGTAAAGAACTAATTGGACGCGCAACTGAACGGGTTCAACTTGAGGCCTGGCTCGATAACCGGCGTGGTGGGGTGTGCTATCTGGAAGCTGAGGCCGGCATGGGTAAAACGCGCCTGGTCGAACATCTCGTGTCCCATGCAAAGCCAGACCTGCATGTGTTGACCGGAAAGTGTGAGCCTTACAGAAACGGCGTGAGCTACGCGCCGCTAGTCGACATGCTTAGCGGCGTGCAAACGCCTGACACGCCCGCAAGTCGACAACTCCAATGCATGCTGGGGCTACGCCCTCCTGCCAATGCGAGTGAGCGCGCGTTGGTTGATCTGGAGCCGCCCGATCTACGCGGCGAATTGTTCGGGTGCGTGCACGAACACCTGGCGACGCTGTGCTTCGAACGGCCGGTCCTCTTAATTGTGGAGGATGTCCACTGGCTCGATCTGAGCACACTGGATCTCATAGAGTTCTTACTGCCATTTGTCCTGGACGCCCCCATCAAACTGCTGTTAGTCGCCCGAGCCGAGATGCCCGGGCCGCACCGGGCGCTGATACGCAAAGCTGCGCGAGTCAGCGGAGACCGATATATGCAAGTGAACTTTGGCGGCCTGAGCGAACCGGACAGCATGGCTTTGATGCGCGACTTGCTACAGACGCCCAGCCTGCCAGTCGGATTATGGCCCTTGCTCACGAAGTGCGCCGGACATCCGCTCTCGTTGGAAGAATCGCTCCGATACCTGATCGAACACGGCTGGCTGCTGCGTGTTGGTCAGAACTGGCAGTTGGCGAAACATGTCGGCGCCCTGCCGAGCGAGTTTCGCGATTTACTTCTCGGCCGACTGGAGCGACTGGACGGCGAAACATTGCACGTACTTCAAGCGGCTGCAGTCCTGGGCGAAATGTTCGAACGCGCGGTCCTGAATCGCGTCGCCCCCGGCTCCGACCTGTCGCGCCGCCTGAGGGAACTGGAAGAGCGCGGCTGGTTGCTGGCTGTCAACGACCGCCGGACCCAGTACCGCTTTAAACACACGCTTACGCGCGAAATCATTTACGCCACACTGCTGGCCTCCAAGCGTCAAGTGCTGCACCAACGCGCGGGCGAAGCGCTGGAGGCGCTCTACCAGGACGCGGACGAGCACGTGGAATTGCTCGCACAGCATTTCGCCGGCAGCGCGCTGCGCGAAAAGAGTATCCGCTATCAAGTACAAGCAGGACAGAAGTCTGCGGCGCGGCAGGCGCTGGCGGAGGCGCTCGCTTTCTATCAGGGCGCATTGGAGAGCCTCAACGGCGCTGCGTCACCTTGGAGGCTACAGATCGCCCTCGGCCTCGCTGATGTACACCTGGCGCGTGGTGAGCCAAATAGCATAATAGAAGCATTGACGCAGCTGCTGGATGATGGGCTGACTCCAGCGCAGCGCGCCGCCTGCTTGCTCCGTTTGGGCGCAGCCCAGCGAGACATTGGAGAACTCGACGCGGCGCTCCAGCATTTCACAGCTGCACTCGAACTGGCGCCGAAGCAGGAGCGGCCGGCCTTGCTGCTGGGTCGGGCGCAGACGCACTTCGATCGGCACGAACTAGAGGCTGCGGAAAGTTATGCACTGCAGGTGTTGGAAGATACCGGGCCTGGCTTGCACGCTGAGGCGCTGGGACTTTTAGGCGGCATCGCTTACCGCCGGGGCGACATACAAACAGCTGCTGACCATGTTGCCCAGAGCCTCGCGCTGCACCGCGGGCGCGGAAACCGAGGCGGCGCGGCCGCGGCTTACGCAAACCTTGGAGTGCTCGCCGCCATGCGGGACGACCCGGTCGCGGCGCGCGACAATTTCACGCTCAGCCTCGAGCTTCGCACGGCGCTGGGCGATGCACACGGCACGGCTGTAGTCTGTAACAACCTGGGACAGTTAGAACAAAAGAGCGGGAATCTAGAAGCGGCCGGCCAATATTTGGAGCGGGCCATCAAAATAGCTCGCCATGCCGAGCTCGCACGCGTCCTGGTACAGTCGCTCGCGAACCTGGGCGCCGTGCAGACGGAGGCCGGCCAGTTGGAGGCAGCGAAGGCCTATCTGGACGAAGCCGAGACCCTCGGCCGTCGTTATGGCTTTGATGACTTACGGTACGAGACTCTCTGTCATCGGGCCGCATGGGCCGTCGAGGTGGGTGATTACGTGACGGCCGAACACGACGCGCGCGAGGCGCTTGCCGGCGCGCAGGACCTTGAAGCGGTTGATCTGGTCGCCAAGGTTCGACGCGTCTTGGAGCACATTCCGCAGGGAAGCGATCTTGGGGCGGACACGACAGCGACAGAATTCGATGCTGACAGCGTAGAGCGCGGTCAGTAGAAAACCCAACAGGCAACGAATTGAGTTGAACACACGACTCGAGGTGCGCAACCACAAGACCTGATTGCAATCGGCGGACACGGCCAAATCGGTGAGAGCCGTAATGCCTCCACGGTCATTCATCCTGACTTGCCAGGCTCGCCAGCACGAATTGATCCGCTCCTGACTTTTCCACCCTAAAACCGGCGCGGAGCCGGTGCGCCTGCACGAGTTCGTCCAGCGTCGCGTGCACCTCGCGCGCGCCCCACTGAAAGACGCGCTTCACGTCGCCCGCCGTCGCAGCGCCGACCGAATCGAAATAGAGTTCGACCAGCCTCCGGCGCGCCGCATTCCGGCCGATGCGCCGCGCCTGCTCCAGCAGATCAGGATAGTGTGTATGTACCGGCTCGTAAATGAAGCTGTAGTTCCATGCCCCGGTATTCGCCACGCCCACCGGCAGAATCTTGAAATCGCGCTGCAGTTCCACCAGCCCACGCTCAAATGGCGCTTTGCTGCTATTGCTCTTCATATGAATCTTGCGCCGCAGGTTGACCGTGTCGAGCCGCCCCTCTTCCAACAGCGCTTCGAAGATCAGTTTGGCAGGCTGGGAGAGCAGCCCATCTTCGTACAGTTGTAAGTAATCGCTTTCCGGATCGCCGTAGTTTTCAGACATAGCGTAGAAATATGGCGCCACTTCCAACGCAATCATGGTCGCCTTCTTGCGCAAAACCTTGGCGTAATACCATTTGCGTTCGCCGAGTAATTCGTCCTTCCAGCCCCAGGTGATGTGTCCGGCGTCGCCATGCTCGTTGGCCACCGGTCGGTCGCCGGCGACGGCCACCCACAGACTGGGCAGCAACACCTTCTTGATCGGCCAGAAATGGACAAAGCCGCGCTCGCGCACAAACTTGATTGCCGCCGCGCGCGTCTTGACGCGGCGCGAGGGCTGCGTGCGGAAAGTGCGTGCCCGGTAAGCGGCGATCCGCCCGGAGTCCATCGCTGCGCCCCCGGGCGTCATGGCAACTGTGGGCCCGGAATGACGACTACGTCGTCCCGCAATCGGTTGCCGTCGATTTCGACTCGCAACCGCTGGCCGCTGGAGCGCCAGTACCAGCCAACTTGCCAGCTAGACGGGCCGGCCGCATGCCCCTTTGGCGGAGCAAACGTTCGCGTCTCGACAAACACATCACCAACTTCCCATACGGGCGCCGGAAACTGTCCGGACAGTGGCGCTCCATCCGACAACACAATCGGCTGTGCGGCTGCGTCGAAGAGATGTGTAAAGAGAGACATATCCGCCTGGGGTTTCCCAAGCACTCGCCAGTACAGCATCAATTCGAGACCATTGCGCTTGTATCCAACCAGTTCTACCGCGTTTTCATAGCGAGCGTGGAGCAGGGTAAGCCCCGTCACGTCCACTTGCGAGGGGCCGACTACAACATCTCCGGCCGTCACAGTATGCGCGAAAGCGGCGTTCGGGTCATCGCTGTATAGTCCCACCAAGACCGAATATACGCCGGGCGTCGGTATGTCATCAACAATTCGCACCGGAATGGGATCGCAAAACAGGTCGCCCCGACGCCACCTGGATGTCGGGTAGTGACCCAACCCCGGATATGTGTCCCGTGCGCCAATTTTGACTGCGTCAGACAGGCGGACGATTTGCACGAATTCCCTCAGGTTTTGTGTCGTCGTAGCGTTAACTTGCCAACAGGGCGTTACAGAGATTTCGTCTCCGGGGCTCACGCGCGCCGCTGGCAGGGATACCCCTACCAGCGTGGCCAAATTCCCAAAGGCCTCATCCTGGCGCGCCAAGTTTGTGGGAAGTTGCTGGGGGTTTAACATGCGCGGCGGGTGATA
The DNA here is from genome assembly GCA_046753805.1 of Anaerolineales bacterium. Taxonomy (GTDB): domain Bacteria; phylum Chloroflexota; class Anaerolineae; order Anaerolineales; family JBHHUI01; genus JBHHUI01. The sequence goes on along the minus strand of JBHHUI010000267.1, from coordinate 294 downwards.
AGCCGGCCGCAACACACCAAACCAGGCGTACAGCGCAACCCCCACGATTGCAGCAATATACACTCCGAAAGTCCACTTTGTCCAGGCGCGGTGGGGGAGTAATTCGCGCCAGCCAACAGTGAGCAAGATTGCAAACGCCGGCAGCGCCGGAAAGAAAAACAGCCGACCCTGCGATCCGTGTATATTGATGAGCGGATAGGCCAAAGCGGCGACACTCGCCGTGGTGGCGAACAGCCCCAGTGCGATCATGGCCGCCAGCAGATGCACCGGCATGTTTTCCAGCGCTTTGACCGT
>JBHHUI010000266.1:0-4969 GCA_046753805.1 Anaerolineales bacterium | reverse complement strand
GACCATTTCTATATCAAGGCGCAGCCGGAGGAGCTAGCCGCGCGCGTATACACGCCCGATCTGCGTGGCCGCCTGATTCGGGGATTGCAAGGACGCCTCGCGTTGATGAACGGCGAGCTTTCGATCACGCGCACCGGCGTCGATATGGATACAGCCCGCCTGCAAACGCACCTTGATTTACTGGCCGACCTGGCGGAGGCAGCCGGGGCCGAAGAGGCCGGGGCTGAACACCTGCACGACGAGACGCAGTGGGGCAACGACTGGGACAAGAACTGGACGTCGGATGCGGCGCCGGAACGGCTCTACCCGCCGCCGTCCAGGGCAGCTGGAAATCGCACAGTTGTCGTGATATTGATCGCAGCCGGCGCGTTACTCGCCTTGATATGCGGCGCCAGCGCGCTGGCATTCATGGTCACGAGTCTTTCGTAACCAGATTGGAGCCGCGAAGATGGAGATCACCCAACCTGGCGGGCACATCGACCACCTGCTGCGGCAGACGCGCGTCCACCACGTGCAGTTGAGCGCTATGGCAGACACGAAGGCCAACATGCTGCTGACGATATCGTCGGTGGTGATAACACTCTCACTACGCTACGTGACGGATCCACTCTTGCGGTGGCCGTCGATTGCGCTGATGGCATTCTGCCTGGCGACGATCGTCCTGGCTGCCTATGCAGTCATGCCGAAGATGTCAGCCCGCGTCCCGAAGTCCGGCGGACTCCGCGGGGGGCCCCAAGCCGCGCCGGACATCCACAGCCCCAATTTCAACCTGCTCTTCTTTGGCAACTTCGGCATGCTCGACTATGACGAGTTTGCACGGGCGATGGAAGACGTGATCAATGATCCGGCCAAGGTTTATGAAGCGCAGGTGCGCGAGGTGTATACCCTCGGCGTGTATCTGGCGCGCAACAAATACCGCTTCATTCGCTGGGCCTATCTGACTTTCATCCTCGGCCTGTTCGTGAGCGGCATCGTACTGGCGCTGACCGACGCGCTGCTGCTAGTGGGATGAGACCTGGGAGAACTCGGGGAATACCCGCCGTGAGAGGTTCGTTTGCAGCAGGTGTTGTGGATCGCAGCGCTGCTTAAACCCGGCCAACTTGTCCAGCACTTCTGCGCCCAGGAACGCGCGCGCCGCCGCCGGGCGCAGCGTGCTGTCCTTCGCAAAGTAGAATCGCCCCCCGGCCTCCAGCACAATCCGGTCCAATTCGCGCGCCAACTGCACGAGCCGGGCGCGATTTCGCCGCGTGACGCGGAAATCCATCGCCAGCGAGAAACCGTCCACGGCGTGGGTGAGCAAGAAGTCGTCCGGGCGGTGGCGCTTGACCACGCCCAGATAGGTGGGCAGGCCGGCGCGCCGGCTGCGGTCCAGCAGCGCCCGGAAAGCTCGGGCCGCATTTGCACGCGGGATGAATGCCTGATACTGGATCAGCCCGCCCGGCAAGTACGCCTTCTTCCAATTGGGAACATAGTCCAGCAGGAAGTTGAACGCAGCAAAGGATTGCTCGAAGCTGTGCTCGCCCTTGAACTGCACCATGCGATATTTGGCTGCGTTGACGATGCGCGTGCCGGGGTTGTTCATGAACGGGCGCATGAACGACCAGATGATCGACTTGGGCAGCGCCCCAAATAGCGTGTCCGGCAGGTCCTGGTTTTCGAGGCGCAGTGACTGTTCGGGGGCCGGATCGACGCCGGGTTCGAGGTAGTCCGCGAAATGGACTTCCCCCCGGCCGAGCGCGCCCCCGCGCGAGAATCCGTCAACCCACCCCACCATGTACTCGTACACGTCCTTGTATGCTTCCAGCATCTCCAACATCGTTTCAATGTTGGGCGCGGGTCGCACATGCACTTGCAACCGGCCGGAATACACCTTCTTCATCTGTATGGTGATGCTGGTGAAGCATCCCAGCAGGCCGGCGCTGCCGATGAATGCGCGAAACAGATCGGCGTTTTCGTCCCGACTGCAGTAGATTTCCTCGCCTGTGGGCAGCAGCGCCGTGAACTCCTGGATGTGGTTGCCCAGCGGCCCAGCGCGCCAGTTGTTTTTGCCATGGACGTTCATGGCCGCGCAGCCGCCCAGCGTGGGATTCATCGTACCGGGCGTGACCGGCAACCACCAGCCGTCGCCCAGCGTATAGCGCCACAGTTGCCGGATGGTAACGCCCGGTTCCACGGTGACCAACCCCGTCCCAGAATCCCATGCCAGGATGCGCTGCATGCGGCTCAGGTCCAGCAGGATGTGTTCGGCGTTGAGGGCGGCGTCGCCGTAGCTCTGGCCTGCGCCGCGCAGGCCCACCGGCCGCCCGGTCCGGCGCGCCAGCGCAAAAACGTCGCGCAGCTGCTCCAGCGTCGAAGGGCGGTAAACGTAGTCAAGCGCGCCGGAGGCCATCCCCCAGGCAGACGTGAATTCGAGCCGCGCGGAAGGAAGGGCGATTGTGGAGTGCGAAATGCGGGATGCGGAATGTCCTTCCACAGGACGAGGAGTGCGATGTGCGACCATTTATTAATCTGCGGTCGGCTCACAGGCCCATGCGGCCGACCTCGTTGCTAGGGGCAATCGTGATCAAGGCAGGTTTTCGAGGTCGGCTAAGTCTTTGAATCTGCCGCTGGCTTTCTTGTTGGTTTTCAAGTGCCGTAGATCGATAATGTTGACTTCAATACCATCCAGCGTATCGACCACGCGTTCGGCGTAGCATTCTTCAAAGTCGACACCCGAGATCGTCATAGCGACTTCGATTTTGATCGGTGCTACACCCATACGAACAATGCTATCGCCTTGCAGGAACAAATCCTCGGTCAGTTGTGGCATGTCAAATCCAAAGTCCTGCAGAGCATTAACCATGCGTGCAGCGTTCGTCGAGTGAATGGCGATCCAAATGTCCAGGTCGTTCGTTGCTCGTGGATAACCATGATATCCGACCGCATAGCCCCCAATGAGCAAATAATCAACTTGATGCTCTTTGAGCAATCTCAAGAAGTCTCTGAAGTCGGGCGGTAGCTTGAGGTCCATAGTTCATGCGACGGAGATACTCGATGTGCTGAAGTCGTTCATAGGGCGTCCTTGAGCGCCAGTAGTTCCTGGCATCAGAATCGTCGAACGCTGGCGCCAACGAAATAGCACGCTTATCTAGAACAGGTGATTGCGTTGAGGCAGGCTCCGTGAGTGGTTCTTGTTTCGAGATTCCCATTATTCATCGAATGAAAGCGGGCACACGACCAATTGGCATGTTGGTCCGCTACAGATTCAATCTTCGCATGACGACGGATGGAATGTGCCGAATGACCAATCCGATCAATGCCCAGCGAGCGGGAGTATAGGCCGTCTGCTTGCGTTTGCGGATCGCGTTCCAGATCAGGTCAGCGGCGCGCTCGGGCGAAATCGGTCCGCGCACCTTCTCAGCGTTTTTCAGCAGCGCGGTATCCACCTGGCCGGGTTTGATCGTCGTGACAGTCACGCCGTGGCGCGTCAGGCGGTTGCGCAGGCCTTCAAGGTACGTATGCAGCGCGGCTTTGGAGGCGGCGTAGCCGGGCAGCGCGCGCCGCCCGCGGTCGCCGGCAATGCTGCCAATACCAACAATGTGTCCAGCGCCCGCACGCTGGAACCGCTCTGCAACCGGGTTGATCCACGCCAGCGCGCCCAGCACATTGACTTCAAACACCGCAATATCCTGCTCGGCGCTGAACACATCCAGCTTGCTGGGGAATTGCGTGCCCGCATTATAGACAAACAGGTCCAGGCCACCGAGTTCGGCCACGATTTGTTGCAGGCGCTCCGGCGTAGCGGCCGTATCGCGCACATCGTGCGGAAACGCAAGCGCGCTGGCGCCGTTCCGGTTCAACTCCGCGCACAATGCTTCGAGTTTGTCGGCGCTGCGACTGACCAAACCAAGGATATAGCCCTCGCGCGCCAATCGGCGGGCCAGAGCCGCCCCGATGCCGCTGGAGGCGCCCACGATGATGGCCGTCTTTCGTGGTTCCAGCGGGCGAGGGGGAGTGATTTGAGTTTCGGGCATTGCTTGGGGTAATTGGTAATTGGAGATTTGGAGAATACCAACCAATCTCCAATTACCAATCTCTATTCGCCTCCCACCGCCACCGGCCGCGCCGGATCGGTAATCCACTCGCTCCACGAACCGGCATACAGCTTTGCCCCGTCCATACCCACGTGTGCGAGTGCGAGTAGATTGTGCGCCGCCGTCGCGCCCGAACCACAGTAAAAGGCAGTGTGCTCGGGCGGCGTCTCATCCAGCAGCGCTTCAAAACGTGCTTTCAATTCTGCTGCTGGCCGGAAGTGACCATCGGGCGTGAGGTTCTCTGCATATGGCGCGGAGATCGCGCCGGGGACGTGTCCGGCAACCGGATCGATGGTCTCATTAACGCCTCGGTAACGGTCAGCACTGCGAGAATCGAAAAGCTTGAACTCCGGGTCTTCAAGCCGCGCCTGGATCTCTTTCGCGGTCGGCAGCACCAATTCGGGGTGTGGCTGCGGTGTGAACGTGCGCGCCGGCCGCGACTCCGCGTCAGCGCGAACAGGATGCTCGGCGCGCTCCCACGCTCGCCAACCGCCGTCGAGCACGGCCACCGCCTCGTGCCCAAGCCAGCGAAGCATCCACCACAGCCGGGCTGCAAGCTCGCCGCCCGCGTCGTCGTAGGCTACCACCTGCACACGGTCGTCGATCCCCCACGCCGAGAGCGTCCGCGCGAAAGTCTGGGCGTCCGGCAGCGGATGGCGGCCGGTCTGCCCCGAGATAATTGGGCCAGACAGGTCATCATCGAGATGGGCATACACCGCGCCCGGGATGTGCGCCCGCAAATAATCGCTGTGGCCCCGCCGGGTATCGGCCAGCGAGAAGCGGCAATCCACAATCGCCCAATCAGAATCCGCCAGGTGCGTCTTCGTTTCTTCAACAGAGACAAGTGTTGTATGCGGCATGGCTTCATTGTACAACAGGCGTAGGACGCTTACTCG
>JBHHUI010000265.1:0-4993 GCA_046753805.1 Anaerolineales bacterium | reverse complement strand
TTGTCCCCTGCTCGATGAGTCGGCGCAACTGAGCGCGCATTTCGCCATAGGATTGCTGCAGCGCTTCGTTCACGGCGAAGTCCCGCGCGGCGCTGGCGTAAAACTCAAACGTGATTGGCGCCAGTTCCAGGAACTGCCGCATGTCTCCCACGATCAGGTCATTAAGCCGCAGCAGCTTATCCGGAACCGGCGCATCTTCGTCGAGCAGCGCCTGCATGCCTGCGGCCTCGCCGCGCAGCATCTCGGTCAGAATTGCCAACGTGAGATCATCCTTGCTCTTGAAGTAGCGATACAGCAATCCCTTGCTCACGCCAGCTTCTTCCGCGATGTCGTCCATGCGCGCTTTGGCAAAGCCGCGTTTGCGATACACCGTGATGGCGGCCTCGATGATCTGCGGCCGGCGCAGTGCCGTGGCGTCTGGTCTCGGACTCACGGAAACACCTCCCGATTCCGAAAAATGACTGACCGGTCAGTCATTTACTAGAATACGCCCGATTCTGACGCCTGTCAAGATGAGTCCGCAAAGACCTCCGAGGTCTCAGCCGAACCCGAGGGTTTTCGACAACATCTGCGTGCCCACCAGTGCGCCCCCGCCGCCCCGATCCATGTCCAGCGTGTTACAATCCAATGCCGCAGCAGTGCGGCGTTTTTGCAACATGGACCCGCTCTCTGGATTAAACGACCAACAACGCAAAGCCGTATCCGCGCCGGACGGCCCCACGCTCGTGTTGGCCGGGCCCGGCTCCGGCAAGACGCGTGTGCTGACCCAACGCGCTGTGTATCTGGTGCAGCAGGGCGTCGAACCGCGCCGTATCATGGCCGTCACGTTTACCAACAAGGCCGCGCGCGAGATGCGCGCGCGCATTACACAGCTGCTTGGCGCCCCAGGCGCGCTGGGTCCAATGGTCGTGGCCACTGGACGCAGCGAGCTGCGCGGTTTGACGGTGGGAACTTTCCACAGCATTTGCGCGCGCATCCTGCGGCGGGAAGCCGAGCGCCTGCCGGTGGGTCACGACTTTGTCATCTACGACAGCGCCGACCAACTCGCACTTGTCAAGCAGGCGATGAAATTGCACCGCATCGATGAGAAGCGCGTGTCGCCGCGCCGCCTGCACAGCCGCATCTCCAACGCCAAGAACGAATTGATCCACCCGGCCGAATTTGCCGCCGACACCTACTTCAACGAGATCGCCGCGCGCGTCTACGCCAGCTACCAGGACCTGATCCGCGCCAACAACGCGCTCGATTTCGACGATCTGCTCATGGGTGTAGCCGACCTGTTCCGCGAGCATGCGGACGTGCTGCAACGGTACCAGCGCACCTACCAGCACATTCTTGTAGACGAATTCCAGGACACCAACATGGCGCAATACACGCTGTTGCGCCAACTATCGCGCACGCACCACAACCTGTACGTCGTCGGGGACCCCGACCAATCGGTGTACCGCTGGCGGGGCGCCGATTACCGCAACGTGCGCCGCTTCCAGGAGGACCACCCCGAGGCGCTGACCATTCTGCTCGAACAGAACTACCGCTCCACGCAGCCGATCCTCGATGCGGCCATGCAGGTCATCGACCGCAACACCGGCCGGACGCGCAAGGAGCTTTTCACCAAGCGCGACTCGGGCGAGCGCCCGACGGTGCACGAGGCCTACAACGAGACCGAGGAAGCACAGTTCGTCGTTGAGAAGATCGCAGCCCTCACGCTCGAAGAAGGCGTCGAGCCGCGTGACTGCGCCGTGATGTATCGCACGAACGCGCAATCGCGCGTGCTAGAGGATGCCTTCGTCCGCGCCAGTCTCCCGTACCGGCTCGTGGGCGCGACCCGTTTCTACGCCCGCCGCGAGATCAAAGACCTGATCGCCTTCCTGCGGCTGATACAAAATCCCGGCGATACGGTGAGCCTCTTTCGAGTGATTAATGTGCCGCCGCGCGGCATCGGTTCGAAAAGCATCGAACTGCTCCGCAATGCTGCGCAGCTTGCGGGCTGCGGCCCCGGGGAGGTGCTGCAAGACCTGGCCGCGAACCGCGCCGCCAGCCAGTATTACGACATGCTCGGCAAGCGCGCCGCCCGGCCGCTGGAATCCTTTGCGAGCATGTTGCAGCACTGGCACAGCGTGCGCAGCGAGCACACGGTGGCGCAGCTGATCGACCTCGTGCTCAATTCGATCGAGTACCGCGACTACATCCTCGACGGCAGCGAAGAAGGCGAAGACCGCTGGAACAACGTGATGGAACTGCGCAACGTTGCGGGAGAATTCAGCGAGACCGACCTGTCGGTCTTCCTCGAAGATGTCGCGCTGGTCTCCGATGTGGACAGCCTGGACGAGAGCGGTGAAGCGCCCAATGCGCCCACGCTGATGACGTTGCATGCTGCCAAGGGCCTCGAGTTCCCCGTCGTGTTCATCGTCGGACTGGACGACGGCGTGTTGCCGCACCAGCGTTCTTTTGAAGACCCGGAAGCCATGGCCGAGGAGCGCCGCCTGTTCTACGTCGGCCTCACGCGCGCCAAAGACCGGGTCTACCTCTCCCACAATTTCCGGCGCACGCTATTTGGCGACAGCGGACCGGCGACGATTTCCCGCTTCCTGGACGACATCCCCGCCGCCATGCTCACGGGCCATGTGACCCGTCGCAGCGTACCCGCGCGCGAACGGGCAGCCTATCGCCGCGTCACGACCTGGGAGCGTTCGCCGCGTCGCACGCCGACCCCGCCGCCCACGGAGCTGCACTACCGCACCGGCCAGCGGGTGAAGCACGGGCAGTTCGGCGAGGGAATGGTGATCGAGAGCAAACTCGTCGGCGGCGACGAACTCGTCATCATCGCGTTCGAGTCCGTCGGCATCAAGCGGCTGCTGGCAGAGCTGGCGAATTTGACGCTGCTGGAGGGGTAATTACCGATTACTGGTTGCCAATCTCCGCTTGAATGTGATTGGTCATTGGTAGGAAATTGGCTTCACAATGAACATTTTCGTCACCGGCGGCGCGGGATACATTGGGAGCGCCACCACGGCCGCACTGCTCGATGCCGGGCACGCGATCACCGTGTTCGACAATCTGTCACGCGGGCACCGCGCAGCCGTCCCAATGGGCGTCACCTTCATCCAGGGCGACATCGGCGACGGCGAAGCTCTGCGCGCCGCGCTCGCGTCGTCGCGCTTCGACGCCCTGATGCACTTTGCGGCCTTCATCGAGGCTGGCGAATCGATGCAGGACCCCGGCCTGTATTTCCGCAACAATGTCGCGTACAGCGCTAATGTCATCGAATCAGCCGTTGCAGCCGGTGTGGCGCAGTTCGTACTCTCTTCGACAGCTGCCGTGTATGCCGGCAGCGATGATCCACTTTCAGAGGAGAGCCCCCTCGGCCCGGTGAACGTCTACGGCGAAACCAAGCTGATGATCGAAACCATGTTGCGCTGGTACCACGAGACCAAAGGTCTGCGCTACGCCGCGCTGCGTTACTTCAATGCCTCCGGCGCCCTTCCCGACCGGGGCGAGGCGCACCGGCCGGAAAGTCATCTGATCCCGCGCGTGCTGCAAGTGGCGCTCGGGCAGCGCGCCGACATTCACATTTTCGGCTCGGACTACCCCACGCCGGACGGGACCTGCATCCGGGATTACATCCACATCGCCGATCTCGCCCGGGCGCATGTGCTGGCGTTGGAGGCGCTTGGCAACCACGAAACCCTCGTGTACAACCTGGGTACCGGAACCGGCTATTCCAACCGCGAAGTCATCCAGACCGCGCGCGAAGTGACCGGCCACCCCATTCCAAGCACAGACGCACCGCGCCGGCCCGGCGACGCGCCCCGATTGGTGGCCGCGCCGGACAAGATTGAGCGCGAACTTGGCTGGACGCGCCGGCATTCGGACCTCGTCAGCATCGTGCGTTCTGCGTGGGAGTGGCACCGCACCCATCCGAACGGATATTCATACCCCAATCGCTAGCCCGAACCCTTTTCAAGCGAGTTGGACCTGACCCTCCCAATAGAACCCGTCGGCGCGAAGCCGGAAGCGGACGCGCGTAATTCAGTGTTGGCGCAGGTCGGCGCGATGACGTATGCACGGCTCGTGATGAACGTCTCGCACCGCATGCCGTATCCATTCCTGCCCGAATTCAGTCGTGGTCTGGGCGTGCCGCTCGACGCGATTGTGCTGGTGCTGTCCGGACGCTCCGCCATCAGCATCGCCGCCCCGCTGCTGGGGAGCCTCTCCGATCGCTTCGGTCGGCGTCCCATCATGTTCTTATCGCTGGCGATTTTCGCGGGCGCAATGGCGATGGTGGCGTTGTGGCCGAGCTGGCCCATTTTTGTGGCGGCGCTGCTGCTCGAAACCGTCGCCAAACTCCTGTTCGATGCGGCCAGTTATGCCTACATCGGCGATCACATCCCGTATGCACGACGCGGCATGGTCTCCGGATTCTTCGAGATATCATGGTCGGCCGCGTTCCTGATTGGGATGCCGGCCGTTGGATGGTTGATGGCCCGGCGCGCTGTTGCGGCCTGGCAAGCACCGTTCCCCATGCTGGTACTGCTGGGTCTGGCGGCGTTGGTTGCCATGCGGCTGGCCATGCCGCGCGGGAGACCTGCAGCCGGCCCGGGTGCGATTTCGCTGGCGACCGGCTGGAGGTCTGTTTTGAAAGACCGGAGCGCGCTGGCGGCCATCGGCGTCGGCCTGCTCATATCCGCCGCCAGCGAAAACCTGAATGTGGTGCTGGGGGTGTGGCTCGAATCCAACTTCGGTCTGAGTCTGGCTGCGCTGGGACTCTCCACCGCCGTCATCGGCGTCGCGGAACTCGTGGGCGAAGGCGGCGTGATCGGGATTGTGGATCGGGTGGGGAAAAAGCGCTCCATCACGGCCGGCGCGCTCGCAAGCGCGGCTGCTTATTTCTCGTTGCCGCTTATCGGCGGCGGGCTTGCCGGCGGCCTGGCCGGTTTGTTTCTGACATTTGTCGCATTTGAGTTTACGATTGTGGCGACGCTGCCGCCCGCTT
>JBHHUI010000264.1:0-4999 GCA_046753805.1 Anaerolineales bacterium | reverse complement strand
AGTTGTTGGATAGCCGGACAATACCGGCAAATGTACCCACGATGGTCGTCAAAATGACACCCAATATGGCTACTTTGAGTGTGTTGAGAATGCCCAGATAAAAGGCATACCAATAAGAGTCCGTATTGGTAAATTCCAGAACCGTGTCTGAAATGTCAAAGCCGGCTTCGCTTTCCATGAAATCGTAGGCGCACCGATAGCTAAACGAACCGTCACGACAAATGAACTGCGCTTCCCCTAGTTTGCTGGCGTTTTCAGCGAAGTTGCCACCGATTGCACGGGCGCCCAAAACGACCAGCAAAATGAAGCCAATCTGCCCCAGAACGCCCAGGAAACGGACATCGAACAGAAAGCTCAATGCAGCGCGCCAGAAAGAAGCTGCCTGGGATTCCGGGTGCGGGGGAGTGGCAATTTGCGCCATCCGCTTCACTCCTTTTGATGGTTACCGCGCGGCCCGGCATATCGCCGGGCCGCGATTTGGAACGTTGTCAAGACCCGACAGGTTTCCCGTAAGGTCTGAGGGCAAGTTCTAGCGGAACGGCGGCGAGTACAACAGGCCGCCATCGGTCCACTGGGAATTCAAGCCACGCGGCAGATCGAACGGCGTGTCCGGACCCAGGTTGCGATTGTAGATCTCTCCGTAGTTGCCGACCTGCTTGATAACCTGGAAGCAGAAGTCATTGTTCAGACCCATGGCCTGACCCAGGTCGCCTTCCACACCCAACATGTTGAGGATCTTCGGGTTGTCGCTGCCCAGCATGTCATCCACGTTGCCGGAATTGACGCCCAGGTCCTCGGCCAGGATCGTGCAGTTGACCGTCCACTTGACGATGTCGAACCAGTTGTCGTCGCCGTGGCGCACTAACGGCCCCAGCGGCTCTTTGGACATGGTTTCTTCCAGGATCTGATGATCTGCGGGGTTGGCCAACTGGGTCTGCCCGGCAACCAGGCCAGACTTGTCCGTCGTCCAACCATCACAACGACCCTCGTCGTACGCGCCACGGGTGTCGGGGCCCTCAGCGAAGACCACTGCTTCGTAGTTGATGCCCCGACTGCGGAACACGTCAGCCAGGTTCTTTTCGGTGGTGGTGCCGGCGTTCACACAGATGGTGCCGCCCTCCAGGTCCTCGAGCGTGGTGATGCCGGAGTCCTTGCGCACCATCATGCCCTGCCCATCATAGAACGTGGTAGGGGTAAAGTTGAAGCCCAGCGAAGTGTCGCGGCTAACGGTCCAGGTGGTGTTGCGGATGAGGACATCAATCTCGCCGCTTTGCAGAATGGGGAAGCGCTCAGATGCGTTACTGGTGCGGTACTCGACCGCGCTGGCGTCGCCTAGCACAGCCGCGGCCACAGCCGTGCAGTACTCAGCATCAAAGCCGCTAATGGAGCCGTCATCTTCAACAAAACTGAAGCCCGGCAAAGTACCGCTTACGCCGCAGTTCAGCACACCGGCGGCCTGTACGGCTGCCAGCGTGTCGCCGCCGCCGGCAAACGTCACCGGTACCTCGACCGTCTCGGTAGTGGTCTCACCACCGGCTGCTTGCGCATCCGCCAACTGGGACTCCAAGTCCGCCACCTGGCTTTGGGCGTCGTCCAGTTGGCCCTGCAGGTCTGCAATCTGCGCGTCCAACGCCGAGGTGTCGGCAGCTGGTGCGGCGGCGCCGCCGCCGCACGCTGTGAGCAGCATGCCAAAGAGCAGCACGAACGAGAAACCGGCTAATGTTTTACGTGACATGGGTTCTCCTCCAGAGAAGAATTTGTTAGTAGTTTCTGACAGTAGGGTTTACAGAATCGATAACCTATCGTCGTTAGCAGCACCTCCTCTCCCAGTACAGGTCGGTGTATTAACACCGAACACCAAGCCGTCAATATGCTGATCATAATGCCAGCCAGGGGGATTATACCGAATATGAGTATAGGTGCAAGCGCACGTCGCGCCGAAAGGGGGGAATACCGGGTAATTAATGGGCGACATCCGCGACGCGCACACTCGCTGCACCGCGCACATCAAGACTCCGCAGCCGTGAGCGTCGGCGACACCCGTTCGCCTTCCAGCGTAAGGCCAAGTAAAGCTCCCACTGCCACCAGCACGGCGCTGAATTGCATGACGGAAGCCAGGGGATAGAGGTCTGCGAGATATCCGGCCGCATATGCCCCGACGGAACCGCTGGCGAACATGAAACCCAGCGTCAGGCCGGAAGCAAACGCCATGCGCCGTGGCATGAACGATTGCGCCAGCACGACGATGACGCTATGCGATGCGCCACTGCACGCACCGGCTGCAAAAATGAGGGCGTATTGAATCGCTCCCGAGGCGACGGGGAAATAGTACAGTGGTGCGATGCCGGCGGCCAGAGTCCACACGACGGTGCGTCGTCTTCCGAAGCGGTCGGCCGCCGCCCCACCCAGCACGCCGCCGATCGCCGAGCCAGCCATGAAGAGCGATGCTATCGCACCGTACTGGCCGGGCGTGAAACCCTGTTGCTGCAGCAATTTGGGGATAAACGTACTCGAAACCTGCTGCGGGGCCGTTCGCATCACGACGAGCAGCGCAAACGCAAGGAGGGCGAGGGACCGGCGCACGCCAACCCCGCGCGGCGGCGATGCAGCGCGGTGGGCAGCATCCTTTTCCCCCGGCGCTGCGCCCCGCCGGCGCGCCTGGACAAAGAAGTTCGCCAGGACAGGCACGGCCAGGCCGCCCAATACCAGCAATCCGCGCAATCCAAACCTGCCCAGCAGCGCGCCGCCGATGGCGGGCCCGAGGGAAAGTCCGACTTGCCCAAAGAGAAAAAAGACCGATGCGGCTGTCGCCGCGCGCCCGGCCATCAACAGGCGCCCCCGCGTCGTAGCCCGTTCGGTTCCAGTCGGATGGAATATGCCGGACCCGACGCCGGCAATGACGAGCAATAGCAGCGAAGCCCGGCCGGCCGCCAGGATCGCGGCAGAGAACCAGCCCGCCATCCACAGCAGCCCGATCCCGCTGTACCAATTTACCGGAACGCGGTCTGCAAGCCAGCCGAATAGCGGCTGCGTGAGTGATGAAGTTGTAATATAGACGGTCGTGATCAGACCCAGGTCTGTATTGTTAAGCCCGAGCAGCGGGCTCAGAAACACCAGCACAATTGCGAGCTGGCTATTGAGTATATCGACCAGGAGATGGGTGAGGGCGACAGAAACGAAATAGCCGTCGCGGAGAAGTCGCACGGTTACACGCCTGCCGCAGGCGCATACAGCCCGCGACGAAGCACGATCTCTCGCACGGCTTCCGGTACGAAATAGCGAATACTCCGGCCGGCTTGCACGCGACTGCGTAAATCGCTCGCCGATATTTCCAGCTGCGGCGCATTCACCCATTGCACCTTCTTTGCCAATCCTGGAACGACGGCAGATAATGGATCGAGATCGACTTCTGCGCCGGGACGGTGGAGCACTGCCAGACTACAGCAGCGCAATATTGCGTCCGGCCGCTGCCAGCGCGGGAAGTCTGCCAGAGAGTCGGCGCCCATCAGGAAGAATAATTCGTCGTCCGGGCGGCGCTGTGCAATGATGGCCACCATATCCGCGGTAAAGTGCGGGCCAGGACGGTCCACGTCTATGCGCGAGAGTTCGAAAGCGGGGTTGTCGACGATCGCCGCGCGCACCATGTCCACCCGATGAACTGCGTTGGTGATGGCGCGATCAACCTTGAACGGCGACCGGCCAGTGACCACCCACAGCACTACGTCAAGGCCGAGCTGCGTCTGGGCTTCAGATGCCAGGATGAGATGTCCGAGGTGCGGCGGGTCAAACGTGCCGCCCAATACGCCAACTCTCATTGATTCCAGCGCCGGCTCCTACTCTTCCCAGGTAAGTTCGTATTCGCCAATATGGACGGTGTCGCCATCCTGTACGCCGGCCTCTTCCAACAGCTTGTGCGCGCCGAGCGCTTCAAGAATCCGCTGGAAGCGACGCACGGCATCGTCATATTCCCAGTATGTCATTTGCGCGGCGCGCTCAATCTTGACGCCCGCAAGCCTGAATACTCCATCAGCTTCCACGCTGACCTCGATCGCGTCCGGGTCCTGCTGGGGACGGTACACCGGCAGCTCTTCATACGTGGGAGCGTCCGGCGCTTCGGAAAGTAGCTCCGCAGCCCGGTATAACAGATTGCGCGTGCCCGCACCGGTCGCCGCAGAAATAGCATGCGCTTCGTGACCCCGATCGGCAAAGGCATCCTGAATGGAGGGCCACTTCGCTTGTACCACATCGAGGTCGGTTTTGTTAAGCACGACCAGCAATGGTTTGGCCGCAAGGTCGGGATCAAACAGCGCCATTTCAGACTGAATCTGGCTAAAGTCGGCCAGCGGATCATCCGACAGACCGTCCAATAGATGAATGAGTACTCGCGTGCGTTGGACGTGCCGCAGAAACTCCGCGCCCAGGCCGGCGCCGGCATGCGCGCCCTCTATCAGGCCGGGAATATCCGCCATCACAAGCGTGCGGTATTCGCTCAGGTCCACCACCCCCAGGTTGGGTACAAGCGTCGTAAACGGATAGGGCGCCACCTTGGGTCGCGCAGCGCTGACGGCTGTGAGTAGCGTGGATTTGCCGGCATTGGGCATGCCGACGATGCCAACATCGGCAATCAACTTGAGTTCGAGTTCAATCACGCGCACTTCGCCGGGCGCGCCTTTGTCGGCTATCCGCGGGGCCTGATTGCGCGAGGTGGCGAAACGCGCGTTGCCGCGCCCGCCTTTTCCCCCGGCGGCGACGACCAACCGTTGACTGTGTTCAGTCAGATCGCCCAGTGTGGCGCCGCTCTTTGAGTCGCGTACCACCGTACCGGGAGGCACAGCCACCTCCAGATCGTCGGCCGATTTGCCGGTTTTGTTGCTGCCGCCCCCTTTGGCGCCGGGCTGCGCATGAAACCTTCGCTGACGCTGGAATTTGAAGAGCGTGTTCAGTCCGGGATCGACGACCAGGCAAACGGCGCCGCCGTCGCCGCCGTCGCCGCCGTCCG
>JBHHUI010000263.1:0-5003 GCA_046753805.1 Anaerolineales bacterium | reverse complement strand
CCTGGTGTATCCCGGCGGCACGCTGGCCGAAGTGGCTATCGTGCGGGGCGTGTGCCGGGACTATATGCGCCGGGCAGTTGATCTCGGATTCAACGGCGTTGAGATTTCCGATGGCACCATTCGCCTGTCCCGTACGGCTCGCGATGATGCGATTCAGTTTGCGCGCGAACTGGGACTGACCGTGGTGGCCGAGGTCGGCAAGAAAGACCCGGCGCAGCAACCCGCGCCGGACGCCTTGGCGCAACAGGCGCTTGCTGACTTCGCAGCCGGCGCTGATTGGGTCATCGTCGAAGCGCGCGAGTCCGGGCGTGGGATCGGCGTGTTTGCCGAGGATGGAACCGTGCAGGAGCCTGATGTTGAGACCATCGTCGAAATCCTGAGCGACCATATCGACCGTTTGATCTGGGAAGCGCCGCTCAAGAAACAGCATGAATACTTCATCAGGCGTTTTGGCCCCAATGTGAGCCTGGGTAATATTAAACCGCGCGATGTGCTGGGTGTAGAAGCCATGCGCAATGGCTTGCGTTTTGAGACGTTTTTATGGGAGGTAGAGAAAATGGAATTGGAGAGCTTCCGGTAGCATCGTTGCGGAAAATGCGTTGTCGCGTGCGACTGATCGAGCACTTCGTAGCTTGCCATGCGCCTATCTGAAACCGCCGCTCCTGAGCTTATCCAGACTGCCTATACCCGCGAGGTCGCCGACACTGCGATCTTATACGCGGGCATGAGTTACGCCGATCTGGCGCACATGGTTGTGCTGATCGAAGCCGGCGTGGCGCCGCGCGCGGCTGGCGGGCAGCTGCTCCATGCGCTGCTTGCCATCCACCCTGAGCCGCCGCTCGACTTTGCCCGTGATCCGGCTGTGGGCGATGTGTATTCGAATCGCGAAGCCCACCTTGCGATGCACACGCCGTACGTGGGCTATCTGGCGGCCGGGCGCGCCCGCCGTGAAGCGATCACCATCGCCTATCGCCGCGCTGTACGGGCGCGCTTGCTGCAGCTGGCCGGCGCCCTGATCGATTGTGCGCACGCCGCCGCCGACCTGGCCGCGCAGCATCGCGCCACGCTTTTCCCCGACTACACGTACTTGCAGACGGCGCAGCCGACTTCATTCGGGCACTACATCCTGACTTTCGCCTATCCGGTCCTGCGCGATCTGGAGCGGTTACGGGCGGCGTATGCCCGTACCAATCTCAGCCCGGCCGGTTCCGGCAGCGTCAATGGCAGCCGCCTGCCGCTGGACCGCGAGCGCCTCGCGCGGTTGCTTGGCTTCGAAGGCGTCATTCACCACACGCGCGACGCGATGTGGCAGCCGGACGGCCCGATTGAAATTCTTGCGCTGCTTTCGGCGGCGTTGACGAACCTGGACCGCCTGGCCGAGGACCTGCAGATATTCACGACGCAGGAGTTCCGGTTGCTGGAGCTTGCCGACCGCCATGCGCGCACCAGCAAGATCATGCCGCAGAAGAAGAATCCGTACGCGCTGACCTACGTGCGCGGCGTGACGGGCGAAATCCTCGGCGTGCTGGCCGCAATGGCCGCCATCGGAAAAACTCCCTCCGGCCAGCCAGACAACCGCATCTTTGCCCATGGCGGCGTGCCACGCGCGCTCGATCAAACAGTGGGCGCGGTGCGTTTAATGGCCGGCGTATTGCGTGGATTGCGTCTCGATGAGACGCGCGCCGCCGAACGGGCGACCGCCGGTTTTGCCGGAGCCACCGATCTGGCCGAGGTAATCATGCTCGCTACCGGCATTGACTACCGTGCGGCGCACACGATCGTGGCGCGCCTGGCGAGCGATGCGCTCGTTGCAGCTGAGATCACGCCCGCGGACGTGGCGGCGGCGGCCGAGGCCGTCGTCGGGCGCAGGCTCGAACTTTCGACCGACCAATTGGCGCAGGCGCTGGACGCCAACCGCATTGTCGCCACACGCACGGGGGTCGGCGGCGCGGCCGAAACCGCCGTCGATGTGATGCTGGCCGAACTGCGCGCCGCTTTGCAGGAACATTCGGCGTGGTGTGCGGACTGTGAGATGCGTCTGGAGCAAGCGAATACGACGCTGCAGGTGGAAGCCGCCGCGCTCGCAATTGCGCCCCGGCAACCGCCCGCGTCGCCGTCTGGCACAGATCGCCCCAAAACCATGGGAGACCTGCTGCGCGATGATGACGACGACGCCGGCCGGCCCGGTGGAAAAACGCTGGGCGACCTGCTTAACGAGCCTCCCGGGTGGCCTTTCGGCCGCCGCGATTGGTAGCGGATTTGCCTCTATGAACAGCGTTCACCCCACGCATGAAGCGCCGGTGCGGGTCTCCGAGGACTTCGCGTAGCATTCTGCGTGTAGTATGTGGGTGGAGACCTCGGAGGTCTTTCAAGTCAACGACGGAGATTCCGCATGCCAACTCACATCTCTGACTCTCTCATTTATCGTGGTTCCTGGGGCACCGACGAAACGCGCGCCATCTTTGACGACGTGCCGCGCACGCGCGCCTGGCTGGAGATTCTGGCCTGTCTGGCGGAGGCGCAGGCTGAAGTCGAATTGATACCTGCCGAAGCAGCCAAACAGGTCGCCGCGACCTGTCGCACGGTGGCGCTCGACGATGCCTTCTTTGATGAGGTCCGGCAGGGCTACGAGGCCACCAACCATTCCACTATGGGTCTGATCCGCGCCATGCAGCGGCGTTGCCCCGGCGACTCCGGCGAGTGGTTCTATTACGGCACCACAGTGCAGGATGTCGCCGACACCTGGATGATGCAAGCCATCGACCAGATGTGGCATATACTCTTCCGCGACCTGCAGAGCTTGGAAGCCTGTCTACTTGACCAGGCCGCGCAGCATCGCGCCACGGTCATGCCGGGCCGTACTCACGGACAACAGGGCCTGCCAATCACACTCGGATTCAAGCTCGCCATCTGGGCGCGTGAGATACGGCGGCATTTGCAGCGGCTGCGCGACCTGCAACCCCGGCTGGGCGTCGGGCAATTGGCAGGCGGCGTCGGCAGCCTCTCCTCCTACGGGCCGCGTGGGATGGAACTACAGGAGATATTTTTCACCAGGCTTGGGTTGCGCCCACCGATCATCGTGTGGAACACAGCCCGCGACGTGCTGATCGAGTGGTTTCATTTGCTTACGCTCATCACTGGCTCGGGCGACAAGTTCGGGCACGAAGTCTACAACTTGCAGCGGCCGGAAATCGGGGAATTGAGCGAGGGCTTTACACCCGGCACGGTGGGCAGCATCACCATGCCGCACAAGCGCAACCCGGAAATCGCCGAGCACCTGGGTACGCTTGCGCGCGTTGTGCGCCACAACGCCGCGCTCGTCGCCGAGAGCCAGGTCCACGACCACGAACGGGACGGGCGCGCGTGGAAAGCGGAGTGGGCAGTGCTGTCCGAGTCTTGCATGGCGGCCGCCAAATCGGTGGCGCTGACGAGCGCCATGATTGCCAACTTAGACGTGCATGCAGAACGCATGCTTGCCAACCTGGAAGCCACGCAGGGTTACGTTCTCTCCGAGGCGGTGATGCTCGCATTGGCCAAGCACACTGGCAAGCAAACGGCGCACACACTGGTCTACGAGACGGCAATGCAGGCGTACGAATCCGGGCGTCCACTCAAAGACGCCGTCCTGGAGAACGATGCCATCCGCGCACACCTCAGCGTCGAGAAGATAAACGATCTATTCGATTATCAGCAGGCGGTGGGACTTTGCCATGAGTTTGTGGATCGGGTGCTGACGGCGGCGAAAACGGAACCGGCGCGGGATGGCTGACGCGGCCCCCCTGCGCTATCCGCTCGGTATATTCCCCACCCCCCTCGTTGAGGCGCCGCGCCTCTCGGGGGCGCTTGGCGGCCCGCGCATCTTGATCAAACGCGACGACCTGACCGGCTTCGGCTTCGGCGGCAACAAGGTCCGTGTCCTGGAATATTATCTGGCCGATGCGTTGTCCCAGGGCGCGGAGGTGATCGTCACCGGCGGCGGGCCCCAGTCCAATCACGTGCGTGCGACGGCGGCTGCAGCGCGCGCTGCCGGGCTGGACGTGGCGGCTGTCATGCATGGCTCACCCCCGACTGCGACCCAGGGCAATCTGTTGCTTGATGCGCTGCTAGACGTGGAGGTGCAGTTTACGGACAGCCCAGACCGAGCTTTGGTGGATCGGCGGATCGAAGAATTTGCAGCAGAGTTGCGGCAGGCGGGGCGGCGGCCCTACGTCATTCCGCGCGGCGGCGCCACATCGCTGGGCGCGCAGGGCTATGTGGAAGGCGTGCGCGAGATGACCGCTCAACTTACGGAGATGGATGTGCAGCCGGATTGGATCGTACTCGCCACGGGATCGTGCGGCACCCAGGCCGGGTTGCTCGCCGGGGCCAGAATCCACGCCGCGCCGTACCGCATACTGGGCGTCACAGTCAGCCGACCAGTTGAAGAGTGCCGCGAGCGGATCGGCCGCATCGCAACCGAGGCTGCACGCCTCGCTGGGCGCGAAATCGCCATCGCGCCGGGCGAAATCAATGTGGTCGGTGGATACATCGGCCCCGGTTACGGGGTTCCCACACCGGAGTGCGTCGCGGCCATCCGACTGGCAGCCCGCACGGAAGGCCTGTTCTTAGACCCCACTTATACGGGCAAAGGCCTCGCCGGCCTGATCGGTTCGATCCAATCTGGACAGATCGACCAGGACGACACAGTGGTTTTTCTGCACACGGGCGGCGAACCGGGGCTGTTTGCACATCCCGAGATTGCTGCGGCCGGCAGGGAGTCCGAAAGATGAATACGTTTTGCACGGCGTGAATAGGCTTTCTTGCGCCGCGCGTGTCAATGTGGAGGAGCGAACAGATGATTCCTGAGAGTGCGCCGGAGACTCAGCGTCAGACGGCAGCCCACTTCCCCATTGCTCGCCCACGTCGGCTGCGCCGCACGCCGCGCCTGCGCGACATGGTGCGCGAAACCACGCTGACTCCCAATGATTTCATTTTTCCCCTGTTTGTCACGCACGGGCACGGCG
>JBHHUI010000262.1:0-5016 GCA_046753805.1 Anaerolineales bacterium | reverse complement strand
TCGACAGGCTCAACGCCTACTCAGCCAGCGTTTTGGCTTCCAACTGCGTAACTCCGATCCTTAAAGACTGTTGAAAACCGTCATAATCTACAACCCGCGCGCCGGCCGCTTCGAAACCACTGGCATGCTCCAGTCTGTATCCGACGCGCTGCGGCGCCTCGATTGCACTGTGGACGTGTGGCTCACCACGGCCCCGGGCGACAGCCGCCGGTTGGCGGCCGAAGCGCGAGATAAAGGCGTGGACTCCGTTTTTATTGCCGGCGGCGACGGGAGCCTGAACGCTGCCGTCCAAGTGCTGGCCGGCACCGATGTCATACTTGGCGTCTTGCCGATGGGTACGGCCAACGTATGGGCCTCCGAACTGGGGTTGGCCGCCCCGGCGCATCCCTGGAGCGACGCCCTGCGTGATGCTGCCGTGCGGCAAGCTCTGGGTCGGGTGCGGCGGGTTGACGTCGGCGTTTGCAACGGCGATCGCTTCCTGCTCTGGGCCGGGCTGGGCCTGGACGCGCATATTGTCAGCAAGGTGGAGCCACGCCGCCGTTTCGTCAAGCGGTTTGGCCGCACGTCGTACTTGCTGCAAGCTCTGTGGGCTGCGTTGAGTTGGCGCGGCGTCCAAATGACTGTGCGCGTGAACGAGCACGTCTTGGAACGCGAGTTGTTGGCGGCTGTGGCCACGAACGTGCGCATGTATGGTGGGCCGTTCTTTCGATTGCATGCCGCCGCTCGCATCGACGATGGCGAGATGTCGCTCCGCGCGTTCGAGGGTCACTCATTCCTGGATGCCTACAAGTATCTGCGCGCGCTCGTGCCCTATTCGAAAGCGCCGATTCCGGAAGATCACCTGCTGGTGGGAACCCACTTCACGATTGATACGGTGCGTTACGTAAACTTGCAACTGGATGGGGAGGTGATGGGTCGCGTGCGGCGCGCCGTTATCGAATTGCAGCCGGCGGCGCTCAACGTCTTCGCACCCGAGGCGCGACCCCTGCCGATTTTCTCGACCGAGGCGGGCGCGGAGCAAGGCTGACAGCATCTGCATGCGTAAATGCAGTCTTGTTTATTTGCCCGGTACCTCGCATGTTATAATCGCGCGATTCGATGACCCGGAGGACACTTTTCGGTGGGCGTTTACATTAACATTGTGCAGATTATCATCGCCATCGCGCTCATTGTGGCCATTGTGCTGCAAAGCAAAGGCGCGGGTCTGGGCGGGATCACCGGCGGCGACGCCGGCGGAACATTCCGCACGCGGCGGGGCGTGGAAAAGCTGCTATTTCAGATTACCATCGGCCTGGCAGTTGCGTTTTTTGTTACAGCCATTATCAACGTAATCTTTACGGGTTAAACCGCCGCCCCTAAAAGGGTTTTCGCAACGTACAGAGGTGCTCTGCTCAAGCGGCGGCGCACCTTTATTTGTTTCGAGCTATGCGATACATTCGCACGCAGGTCATCATCACGCTGGTCGGTCTGGCGCTCGTCGGGGGCCTGCTTTATTTCCAGGCTGTGGGGCTGGTGACTGTTCTGTTGCCCGCGCCGGGCGGCACATTTGTGGAAGGCGTCGTCGGCGCCCCTCGCCAACTCAATCCCTTGCTGGCCTCCGACAATCAGGCGGAGCGCGATCTGGCGCGCTTGCTTTATGACGGGCTGATCCGCTTTGATTCGAGCGGGCTGCCGGCGCCGGACCTGGCCGAGCGCTGGGCTGTCACGGCCGACGGGCTTTCATACACATTCGTGCTGCGGTCTGGCCTGCGCTGGGAGGACGGCTCGCCGCTGACACTCGACGACGTCATCTTCACCATCCAACTCATGCAAGACCCGGCCTTCCCCGGCCCAACTGAACTGAACGCGCTCTGGCAAACCATCGAAGTCCAAAAGCTCAACGAAACGACGCTCAAATTGACCTTGTCGGAGCCGTTTGCGCCATTTCTCGATTTCGCTGCATTTCCCGTTCTGCCGGCGCACGTGTTCCAAAGCGCCACCGCTCAGACCTTGCCCGACCACCCCGCCAACCTTGCGCCGGTGGCGTCCGGGCCCTTCAGGGTACACGCGCTGGATCAGGCGGGTGGTTTTATCACCGCCATCGATCTGGTTGCCAACGAGAATTATTATGGCGATGCGCCGCTGTTGAGCCAGTTGCGCTTCGTCTTTTTTGGTTCCGAGGCGCAGGCGCTGGAAGCGTATCAAAATGATGAGATTTCCGGACTCGGCGGACTCTCGCCGGCTGCGGCGGCAAGTATGCTGGCCGTCGACGATACGAATGTCTACTCTGGCCGACTGCCTGAATACACACTAATTTATCTTAACGAGCAGAACGAAGCGCTGCCGTTCTTTCAGGAAAAGAAGGTGCGACAGGCGCTGCTCGCCGGCCTGAATCGGCAAGCCATCGTCGATAGCATCCTGTATGGGCAGGCCTTCGTTGCCACTGGGCCAGTGCTGCCGGACACCTGGGCCTACAATAACAATCTGACAGCCGTGCGCTTTGAGCCGCAGCGGGCCGCCGAACTCCTCGACGCGGATGGCTGGGTGTTCCCGGAAACGGCGATTCCGGGAACCGAAGAGTACGTGCGGAGCAAAAGCGGCCAGCAACTCGCGTTCTCGTTGCTCGTGCCCGACGATCCTATCTCGCAGGCAATCGGGCGACTGGCCGTGGAGAATTGGACGACGCTCGGCGTTCGCCTGACGCTGCAGGTCGCGCCGGCAGAAAGCGTTCTCTCCGACTACCTGGAGCCCCGCAATTATGAAGCTGCCCTTGTCACGGTTGATTTTGCCCGGTCACCCGACCCCGACCCGTACCCATTCTGGCACCAGACCGCGATCGAGGGTGGGCAGAACTACGGTGGGTACAACAATCGCGACTTGAGCGAAATACTTGAGCAGGCGCGCACGATCAACTCGCTCGCCGATCGAGCGAGCTTCTACCGTGCGTTCCAGGCGCGCTTTGCCGAGGAGACTCCCGCGCTGCTGCTTTTTTACCCGGTGTACACCTACGCCGTTGACGCGCGCGTCCGTGGCGTGCAGATCGGCCCGCTGCTCGACCCCGGCCAGCGCTTCGACAATATTGCCGATTGGTACGTTGTTACCCGCCGCGTGATCGAAAGCAACGCCGAAGCTGCGAATTAGCGTTCTGTCACGTCAATTTTTATAGGATAGGCTATTCCGAACCGAAGCGGAGCGGGGCGAAGAATCCTTGCTACCAAGCACGGGAAGTCCGAACACCAGCTTAACAATGCAGACGGAAACTGTGTTCGTGTATGGCACCCTCCGGGCAGCCCGCAATGGAATTCCCAAATGGGACACACGCTTCAGGCCACGGATCGAACCTTTCATACTTGCGAGCGAACCTGGGCGGTTGCAGGATGCAATCCTGTTCGATATGGGGCTTTACCCGGCAGCCCGACCCGGGAAGGGCGAAATCGTCGGCGAACTGCTCACAGTAACCCCGCGCGGACTCGCCGAGATGGATGAGATCGAGAGCCATCCGTTCCATTACGTTCGCACGCGGGTCACGGTGGAGATGGGGGCGGGGCCGGTTTTGGCCTGGGTCTATTGGGCGCCGGAAGACCTGGTAAACGGGGCGCGCCTGATTGAGTCCGGCGACTGGTTCGCGCGCGAGCGAGGAGGTTTTTGATGTCACAGCCTGAAGTCAGAACACAATGGCTGGTTGTAGCGCTTGTGGCCACGTTGTCACTCGCCGCCTGTGAGGGACTCCCGTTTGGCGAACCGGACACGCTGGTCGGCATCGAATTTCAGAACGGCGTCGAGTGCCTCGGTGAGGAAGCGCAACCCGTCGGCGGCGACGATGTGTATGTGTCGCCGGCCGGCGACGACACCAATGCCGGAACTTCCGTGGCTGCGCCCTTTGCGACGCTCGGATACGCGCTGTGCAATCTGCAGCCGGGGCAA
Source organism: Anaerolineales bacterium (assembly GCA_046753805.1). GTDB lineage: Bacteria > Chloroflexota > Anaerolineae > Anaerolineales > JBHHUI01 > JBHHUI01. Next base: position 1,113 of record JBHHUI010000262.1, on the reverse strand, counting down.
ACCCTCCACGTGCTTCTGGGCATATACAAGGAATCCGTCATACTGGGTGTGTTCGGGACTGCCGACGCACCGATCGCGATCGTGGGCGAACCGGAAGGCGACCGGCTGCCGGTGCTCGACGGCGAGGGCCAGCGCTCTTATGGCATTGCGCTCGTCGAGAGCGTGAATGTGAGCGTCGAGAACCTTGAGTTCCGCAACTTCAACGACGCGGGTCTGTATGTCTTGACCGGCGCGGACATCACCATCCGCAACAATCGCTTTATGGACAACGGGCGCGCCTCCATTGAGCCGGATTCGGAGGGGGAGGGATTCGGGGTGAACGTGGATGGCACGGCGCGCGTCGTCATAGAGGGCAATGAGGCGGCCGGGAACGGGCCGAACGAAGAGCGAGTGGCGCGGTATATTCTTGGAACGGGCATCAACACCTTTGAGTTGCGCGACGCGGTCATCCGGGGCAACTATTCGCACGACAACATAGGTGGCGGCATCCTGGTCGAAGACAGCGAGACCGTGCTGGTCGAGGACAATCGCGTGGCGGACAACGAACTCGACGCCAACGGCGATTACTGGGACGGCGGCATCTGGGTGGACGGCGGACGCGACGTCGTGTTACGTGCGAACACCATTATGGGGAACCACGGCCCGGGCATCGAGATCAGCGACGAAGACGTTCAATACCCCGCTGCCTCCGTCGGCTATGTTCTTGCGGCAAACCAGGTGACCGACAATCTGTATGGGGTCTATGTGTGGAACTTTGGGCAGTGTCCGCTACCTCCCGAGGATGCCCTGCGGCTGGAGGGCAACACCATCGAGGGTAACACCGATCAGGATTGGCTGTGCGACGAATGGGGCTGCGGCGAGGGGCAGGCGTGCGATTAGCGCCCGTATAGGTCGCGGTACACGGCATAGTGTTCGTAAACGCGACGCACATAGCGACGCGGTTCATCCAGGCGGATGAGTTCGACAAATAGATCGTAGTCGCCGTCCGCCTGGCCGTACCAGATTTCCGCGTTGCCCGGTCCGGCGTTGTACGCGGCGAGCGCTGCAAACATGTGGCCGTCGAAGTAATCGGTCTGCTCCGCCAGGTAGAACGTTCCGAATTCCACATTGATG
>JBHHUI010000261.1:0-5021 GCA_046753805.1 Anaerolineales bacterium | reverse complement strand
TCCCGACCTGCCGCTGCCCAAAGTCAAGTTTCAGCGCGACCCGCAGCGCTGGACGGCTACGCCGAAATTCCGGTACAAGCTGCACGTCGAGCTCAACAAAAAGATGGCGGAAATCGAAGCGGAATTCGCACAGTCGCCGCTCAACTATGTGCTCCACGCGGATGCTTCCGAGGGAGTCGGGATCATCGCCTCCGGCGTTGCGTTCGGCGTGGCTGCGCGAACCTTGCACGAGATGGGTGTGCAAGTCCCGCTGCTCAAGATCGGCACGCCCTTTCCCTTGCCGCGTGCGCTTGTGGCCGAGTTCATGCGAGGGTTGGATACGGTCATCGTTTTGGAAGAGCCCGATACTTGCATCGAGCTGCAGCTACCCGCGCGCGCGCGCGTTCGGGGGCGGCTCGACGGTACGGTACCGGGCGCGGGCGAATTGACGCCCGAGGTAATCGCAGCCGTCCTCGCCAAAACACTGGGCGAGGCGGGATTCGCCCTCGACCCGCCGCCGGCTGACCCCGAATTACAGTCCGTCATCGATGGCATCGACCTGCCGATTCGCCGTCCGCGATTGTGCCCGGGCTGTTCGCACCGCTCGGCCTTCTTCGCGCTGAAGAGCGAATTCGGCCCGCGCGCGATCTACCCCGGCGATATCGGCTGCTACACGTTGGGGATGAACCTGCGCGCCGTGGACACATTTGTGGACATGGGCGCAGCCGTTACCATGGCGGACGGCTTCTACCAGGTCAACCGGCTGCTGGGCGATAAACGGCCGATAGTGGCCACCATCGGCGACTCTACATTCTTGCATTCGGGCGTTGTCGCGCTGATCAACGCCGTCCACACCGGCGCGCGATTTGTGCTCATCATTCTCGACAACCACACGACGGCGATGACCGGCTTCCAGCCGACGCATGCAAGCGAATCGCTGGCCGACGGGAGCCGGGCCGCGCGGGCTGTGTCCATTCCCGATATGGTACGCGCCTGCGGCGTGGGATTCGTCGAAACGGTTGACCCTTATGCGCAACAAGAATTCCGCGCCATGCTCCGTACGGCGCAGGAGTTCGCGACTTCGGACGAGGGCGGCGTGGCCGTGCTCATCGCAGACCGACCATGCGTCCTCTACGATCCGTCGCCAGTGCGCGAGGCGCCGGTTCCAGTTGTGGTAACCGAGGAATGCGACGGGTGCCGATTCTGCACGGAGGCGTTCGAATGCCCGGCGCTGCAGTTGCAGCCGGACGGTAGCCGCGTGGACGTGGACTACAAGATCTGTATCGAGTGCGGCCAGTGCATCGATGCCTGCTATAAAGGATTCATCGTGGCGGATTTGCCGGTGTCCGTGCCGGAAATGGCGGTGGTCGATGCATGACGACCCATTGCACGAGTTAAACGTCCTCATTTGCGGCCTCGGTGGGCAGGGCGTCGTGTTTCTCACACGCCTGCTCACGGAAACGGCCGTAAAACTAGGACACGCCGTGCTCGTGTCGGAGACGCACGGCATGAGCCAGCGCGGCGGTTCGGTCGTCTCGCATGTGCGCCTCGGCCAGACCGAGTCGCCGCTCATCCGGCGTGGTACGGCGGATGTTTTGCTGGCGACCGAAGCCGATGAGGCTGTGCGCAGCCTGGGATATCTGCGCCGGGGCGGCGCCGCGTTTGTGAATTCCGCAAACGGGCTCCGGGAAGCGGTGCAGCCCCACGTGGAGCGACTGGGACTGGACGTCCGGTGTCTTCCGGCCAGCAAGATCGCGATGGAACTCGGCGCGGCCGCCGTCACGAATGTGGTGCTGGCCGGGTTTGCCTGCGCCCACCCGGCGCTGCCCCTTCCGGAGGATCGCCTGCAGGAAACTCTGCTGGAGATCGTTCCGCGCGGCAAAGAACTCAACAGCCGGGCGTTCGCCGCCGGACGGGCTTTCGCCGCCGACGCGCAACTCTCCAGCGCATGAAGCCGTTTGATTATTTCGCTCCGGAATCGCTGCCGGCTGCGCTCGACCTTTTGAGCCGTTTCAACGGCGACGCGCGCGTGTTGGCCGGTGGCTCGGATCTGTTTCTGCAGATGAAGAACGGTCTCATCGCGCCCTCCAATGTAGTGGACATTCAGCGCGTCAGCGAACTGCGTGGGCTTGAGTTCACGCCGGCCGAGGGGTTGCGCATCGGCGCACTGACGACGCTGGGTGAACTCAACGCCTCCTCGGCTGTGCGCGAGTACTACCCCTGCCTCGAACAGGCCGCAGCCGTGATGGGTTCGACGCAGATCCGTAATTTCGCTACGGTGGGTGGAAACATCTGTAACGCCTCGCCGTCGGCTGATCTGGCGCCGCCGCTGATCGTGCTCGGCGCCCGCCTGCAGATTGCCGGACCGGCGCGCGAGCGAGAAATGCTGCTAGAGGATTTCTTTCTCGGGCCCGGCGAGACAGCCCTCACAGGCGGCGAACTGCTCGTCGCCGTCACCGTACCGCCGCCCACCGGGCAGGCCAGGTACCTGAAGTTCGCTCCGCGCGCTTATATGGATTTGGCCGTTGTCGGCGCGGCGGTCTGGATGCTCGCCGACGCGGAGAGCTGCGCTGACTGCCACATTGCGCTGGGCGCCGTCGCGCCGAAACCCATACGCGCTCGCGCCGCCGAGGCCCTGCTGCGTGGGCGCCCCATGTTGCCCGCCCTGATCGACTCGGCGGCGGAGCAAGCTGCCGCCGAGTGCGAACCTATCGACGACGTGCGCGGCTCGAGTTGGTATCGGCGGCGTATCGTCCGCCAACTCGTCGCGCGTGGTCTGCGCGCGCTCGCCGGTTTGGAACCTGCGGCCGTATGAAGCAACGCATCCAGCTAATCGTCAATGGCGACTCGCACGAACTTTACGTCGATACGCGGCGCAGCCTGCTCGACGTGCTGCGTCACGAACTGAACCTGCTGGGCGCGCACCGTGGCTGCGATACGGGCAATTGCGGCGCGTGCACCGTCCATGTGGACGGTCGGGTTGTGACTGCGTGCATGTTGATGGCTGTCGCGATGGACGGGGCTGCCGTGACGACCGTCGAGGGCGTCGGCGCCGTCAATGGCGTGGGGCCGGGTTCGCCGGGAGTCGGGCTTCATCCAGTACAGCGCGCGCTGATCGAACACGGCGGCATCCAGTGTGGCTTTTGCACGTCCGGCATGATTATGAGCGCGCTGGCCTTACTGCAGTCCAATCCGCGGCCATCCCGTGAGCAGGTTCGAGCAGGGCTTGCCGGCAACCTGTGCCGGTGTACGGGATATGTGAAGATCGTGGACGCCGTGCTGGCAGCCGCCGAGGAGTTGGGAGCGTGAGCGCCGCCGTCGGACGACGTCTGCCCAAGCTCGATGCCCCGGCCAAAGCCACCGGGCGCGCGACCTATGGGCACGACGTCAAGCTGCCGGGGATGCTGCACGGTCGCATTCTTTATTCGCGCTACCCGCATGCCCGCGTCCTGGACGTAGATACTTCGCGCGCCGAGCAGCTCCCGGGCGTCAAGTGCGCGCTCACGGCGGCCGACAATCCCCCGACCCAATTCGGCTACGGCAAGGACAACACGCCGTTTAAAGGCGATGTCGTGCGCAGCCTGCGCGATGAGGTGGCCGCTGTCGTCGCTACCCACCCGGACATCGCAGCCGAGGCGCTAGAACTGATTCGGGTTAAATATGAGCCGCTGCAGCCGGTGCTGACCGTCGAAGACGCGCTGGCCCCGGACGCGCCGCTGGTGCATGCCGACCGCGAAAGCAATCGGTTTATCACGTACAACTACAACCATGGCGACCTCCGCAAAGGCGAGGCTGAGTCAGATGTTGTGCTAGAAACGACTTGCGATCTGCCGTACGTCACGCATGCCTGCATGGAGACGAGCGTCGTCGTGGCGCACTTCGACGATCGCGGCCACCTGACGTTATGGAGCACAACGCAGATCCCTTTCCTGCTACAGCGCGACCTATCCGAAGCGCTCGACATCCCCGGCAGCCGGATTCGTATCATCCAGACCGCCATCGGCGGCGCTTTCGGGCGTGGGTTGGACATCTATCCCTACGAGCCGATCGCCGCGCTGATGGCGCGCAAGAGCGGAAAGCCGGTCCGGTTGGCGTTCTCGCGTCATGAGGAATTCCTGGTCTCGCCGGCGCGCCAGCCGGCGCGCACACACATTCGGGCCGGCGCCCGAGCGGATGGGCGCATCACGTTCCGCGACGTGGAAGTGACACTGGACATCGGCGCTTACGTGTCGTGGGGTTCAGTCACGCCGCTCGTGATGATGGAAACAACGGCCTCGCTTTACCGCGTGCCGCACGTGCGCTTTCAGGCTGACTGTATCTACACTAACAACCTGATCACCGGCGCCATGCGCGGCTACGGCAACCCGCAGTCCACCTTCTTTGTCGAGACCACGATGGACCAGTTGGCCGAAGCGGTGGACATGGACCCGGTACAGTTTCGCCTCCTCAATGCAAATCGTCCCAATGAGGAGACTCCGCAGGGCCTGAAGATCACCTCTTGTGGCATGAAGGAATGCCTGCAAGCGGTGGCTGCGGCCGCCGACCGCAGCCGGGGCGTTGTTGCGGACGGCGGCGATGAACCGCTTGGCATCCCGTCGATGTTCCGGTCGCCGCGCTCAAAGCTGCGGCGCGGCATTGGCTTTGCAGCCACGCTCAACGTCGGCGGTGGAGCGCGCATCTACCGGAGTGACGGCTGCGGCGCCACTGTCAAGATAGACGACTTCGGCCACGTTTCGCTGATCACCGGCAGTTCCGAGATCGGCCAGGGATCGGAGACCGTGCTGGCGCAAATTGTCGCGGAGGTGCTGGGTGTAGACCCGGGCACGGTGACCGTGCTCAACAGCGACACCGATGTCAAACCATGGGACGTGGGCGTGCACGCCAGCCGCACGACGTTCATTGCCGGCAATGCGGCGCATATCGCCGCGCTGCGCGCCCGCGCGCAACTCTTCGAGACGGCCGCCGAAATGCTGGGAGAAGATGAGGATCAACTCGTGGCTCGCGACGGCCAGATTGCAGTGCGGGGCGGCGCTGCGGTGGCG
>JBHHUI010000260.1:0-5021 GCA_046753805.1 Anaerolineales bacterium | reverse complement strand
GAGACCAGGAACTGCGGCAAAACGCTGGTCGAGTAGGCCGACAGGCCGTATCGAGACCCGTTTTGCCGCCTTCTGTAACGTCATCTGCGCAACTCCTAACGCTAATGGAGAGGAAAAGCGGGGGCTGTAACCTGCCTACATAACATTCGGAGATTCGTGTTTGGAAACCTACGATCTCCTGCCGGTCACGGCAGCCTCAACGGTTTAGGCGCTGGTACAGCCATAGTGCGAACCAGAACAGCGCCGACACTAATACCACTATTGCGACGAAATCGGCGTATTGTTCCTGCGGGCCGAGCAGCCACGCCCACAAAGCGCGCCAGCCACGCACAACGGCGGCGACACCGCCGGCGGCCGGCGCGCCGTAGCGGTTGTATGCCACCCACCCGAATAGCCCGAGCACGCCGACGCCGATGGCAAACTGCACCCAGGCCCACACGCCGGCCGTTGCAGGTTCGGATTCGGCGGCGCCAGGGGCCTCGCGCTGCGGCAACGGCTCCCCGCAATGCGGGCACACGCGCAATTCGTCGCGGCTGTACCACTGGCAATTGGAGCAGGCTTGCGCCACGCCGCAATCCCGGTCAGAAGCTCTGTCGACGTAGCGCCGCGAGCGTGATGTCGGCGGTGAGGGGGTGCCGCCCGAGGAATGTTCGGATGCGCGTAAGAATGCTGGCCGTGAGACGGCCCGGGCTGAGGTTGTTGCGCCCGCGCACGGCTTCTTTCAAACCGCCAAGGCCGAATTCGTCTCCAATTGGCGTCGCGGTCTGGATCACGCCCGGCGTGTAGAGCAGCAGGCTGCCGCCGGGCGGCACTTCCAATTGATGCAATTTGTAGGTGATGTTCGGAAACGTGCCCATCAGGATACCGTCAGCCTCGTAGCCGCGCGCTTCAGGGTTCTTGGGGGCTAGCACCAGCGGCGCCGTCGAGCCGGCCGTGGCGTACTGGAATACGCCGCTGCGCGTGTCGAGCCGGCCGGTGATGACGGCCAGTTGCCGCCCCCTCGGAAGTTGTTCGCCGAGCATATAGTTGACGCGGCTCAAGAGTTCTGCGGGCGAGGGAGTGTGTGTTGCCTCCACACGCATGGCGCTGCTGGCAAGGGCCATGGCGTGCACGGCGTCCAGTCCGGCGGCTTCGACCGCCCCGAGCGTGACCACCACCGTGCGGTCGTCCACCGCCGTGAACTCATACCAGTTGCCGGTCGGGTTGGGCGCTGGCTCGGACACACCGGCAAGATCCCAACGCCGCACTTCTGGAATTCGCGCCAACACCAGGCTGCGCTGCAATTTCTGCAGCGCGTTGCGCTCGGCGGACTCGCGCTGCGCGTCAAGCGCCTCGGCCTGACGCGCGCGCACCTGCAACGCCAGGCGGTAAGCGCGACCTACATTCACTCCGAACGAGTACAACGCCTGCAACTCTTCCGGCGAGTAACGACGCGGCTCGCGTTTGCGCCCCATCGCGATGAAGCCGATAAGCTCTTCGTCGGCGAGCAACGGGACCACGCGGCGCACCTCGCGCTCGGCCAGGAAGAGCCATCCCGGCGACATGTCGCCTACATCCGCCGGGCGCAACGGAATCTCGCTGGCGCGCACCATTTCCACCATCGGGTCATCGAAGGGTACGGTGGGCGGATAGCCCCAGACATCGCCGGCCGCCTGCGTCACAGCGTAGACATCGTCCAGGCGCGTGAAGACCGCCGAGTGCTCCAGATCGTATATATCGTTCAGCCCGACGACGGACTTGATCGTGAGCAGATCGATGTCGATCGTGTCGCGCAAGTGCTCGCCAAGTTCGTTCAGTTCCGAGGCGTGATCGCGCTGAGGGTTGCGGCCGAAGGGGCGAGTGAAGAGTCCGGTTGTTCTTGCCATCAGATCAAATACATTGCCCTGTGCATGTGGTTATAGCATTGCGCTACCCGGCACACAAGCGAAATTGGGCGCGGATGAAAGCGGAACCGAAGAGCGTCATCCGTGCTGATCCGTGAAATCCGTGTACCCATCACCCGCTTCGGATTCGCAGTTAACGCCGGAACATTGTAGTAGACTGAAACCATGAGCGCCCAAGACGACTGCCAGCCCGTTGTACGCAAGCTGCACAGTTTTGAAGTCGAAGAAGCGCGGCTGGTCTTCGGCCGCTCGCTGAACTACAAAGCCATTACCATCCACGAGTGTACTGACTGGACCGACGCCATCGATAACGTCGGCCGGATCGTCAAGCGCATGCCGCCGCGCCGGAATGCTGCGCACAACGCGCTGACGCTGGGCAACGAACTGTTCTTCCCCGTTGCGCTGCCGGACAAGCTCATTCCGCAAGGTGAGCCGGGCGACATGTACATGTCCTGGCTGATCCACGAGCTCACACATGCCTGGCAGTTCCAGCACATGGGCTGGCGCTATCTGATTCTAGCGCTGCGCGCGCAGACGAAGGAAGGCAAGAACGCTTATCGATTCGGAGGGGCGGACGGCCTCAAGCAGCGCCGCAAAAAGGGCTGGACTTTTTCGCACTTCAACATGGAGCAACAGGGCGACATCGCCCGGTACTACTACATCGCGTTGAAGAAAGGCGAAGACCTGGGGGCCTGGACGCCGTTTATCCAGGACATCCAGAAGATGAAGCTGCGCTAACCTATCGACCTCGACCACATCCAGCCGCGTATAATCCTGGCATGTCCGCCGCGGCCGCCCTGGAACAACTCCGCCTCGACCCCGAATTCATGGCCAACGTCGTGGCCTGGGAACGCATCCCCGCCCGCCCGGCGCGCTACGGCCCGCTGCCGGAGGGGTTGGATGGACAGTTGGCGGCGGCGGTTGGGGCGCGATTGGACACGGGGGCGCGGCAACAATCCACAGATGTCGGCCCCGCCGCGCCCTTACTCTACACCCACCAATCCGCCGCCATCCGCGCGGCGCTGGCCGGGGAGAACGTCGCCGTCGTCACCGGCACAGCTTCGGGCAAAACGCTCTGCTACAACCTGCCGGTGCTGAACACGCTGCTCGCCGAGCCGGACGCCCGGGCGCTGTATCTCTTTCCAACCAAGGCGCTGGCGCAAGATCAGGCCTCCGAACTGAACAATCTCATAGGCTGCCTGGCGACCGGCAGCCGAACGGCGGCAGTCAGCAGACGGCCGTCCGCCGTCAGGATTTACGACGGCGACACCCCCCAGGGCCGCCGACCAGCCATCCGCCGCGAAGCGCGCCTCCTCATCACCAACCCGGACATGCTGCACACGGGCATTCTGCCGCACCACACACAGTGGGCCGAGTTCTTCGCCCACCTGCGCTGGGTGGTGCTGGACGAAATGCACACCTATCGCGGCGTATTCGGCTCACACGTGGCGAACGTGCTGCGGCGGCTGCAACGCCTGTGCGCGTTTCACGGCTCGCGCCCACAATACATCTGCACCTCTGCGACCATCGCCAACCCCGAGGAACTGGTGTCGAAGCTGATCGGCGCGCCGGTCACACTCGTGCCGCCGGAGGCAGACGGCTCGCCCCAGGCCGCCAAACACTTTCTCATTTACAACCCGCCGTTGATCGACCCATACATGGGATTGCGGCGCGCGTACACGCTGGAAGCGCGCGACATCGCCGTTCGCTTCCTCGCGCACGATGTGCAAACAATCGTCTTCGCGCGCGCCCGCGTGACTACGGAACTACTGCTGGGATACATCCGCGATCGGGGCGCGGCGTTCCAGATTCCGCCGGCAGCCGTGCGGGGCTATCGCGGCGGCTACCTGCCGGAGGAGCGGCGAGGCATCGAGCGGGGCTTGCGCGCCGGGCAGGTGCGCGGGGTCGTCGCCACCAACGCGCTCGAGCTCGGAATCGACATCGGCCAGTTGGGCGCGGCGATCATCGCCGGATATCCGGGCTCCATCGCCAGCCTGTGGCAGCAGGCCGGGCGGGCGGGGCGGCGCAGCGAGACCTCGGCGGTCGTGTTCGTCGCTTCGGGCGCGCCGCTGGACCAGTATCTGGCGCTGCAGCCGCGCTATGTCTTTGAGAGCGCCCCGGAGCACGGCCTCATCAATCCAGACAATCTCGCCATCCTCGTCAACCACCTGCGCTGCGCGCTCTTTGAGTTGCCGTTCGCGACCGGCGAAGGTTTCGGCGCGTTCGACGACGTGAGCGAAATCCTGGATGTGCTGGCGGAGATGGGCGAGGTGCACGCCTCGGCGGACGCAGCGCGCTGGATTGGCAGCGCCTACCCCGCCGCCGGCTTTTCGCTCCGTACCGCCGGCAACGAGCGGATCGCGATCCAGACCGCGCCTGACGGGCGGCCCGTCGTCATCGGCGAAGTCGACGCGGCGATGGCGCCGCTGCAGGTCCACACCGGCGCGATCTACGTGCACGAAGGCAGCCAATACATCGTCAGATCACTGGATTGGGAGAACCAGCTTGCGACCGTCGAACCGGCGCAGGTCGATTACTACACGCGCGCCGCCGAGGCGACAACGCTGGCCGTGCAGGATGTGTTCGACGCCGACCCGGGGCGCCCGGCGCGCCGGGCACACGGGCAGGTGCTGGTCACTTCGCAGGCGACCGGCTACCGCAAGATCAAACACTACACGCACGAAGTGCTCGGCTTTGGCGAGATTGATACCCCGGCGCGCGAGTTCGAGACGACCGCGTACTGGACATGGCTCGGCCCCAAGACCGTCGCCGCGCTGGAGCGCGACGGCATCATGCTGCGCCCGAACAACTACGGCCCGAACTGGCAGCCCCAGCGCGCAGCCGCCCGCGCCCGCGACGGATTCCGCTGCCGGCAGTGCGGCGCGCCGGAGGTCGACGGGCGGCATCACGACGTGCACCACATCCGCCCGTTTCGGGATTTCCGCTATCTTCCCGGCGAAAATGAAGCCTACCTGCAGGCCAACGCGCTGGACAACCTGCTCACCCTGTGCCCGCGCTGCCACCACCGACTGGAGACGGCGCGCGGCACGCGCACGGCGCTGAGCGGCCTCGCGCATGCGCTGCTGAACGTCGCGCCGCTGCACCTGATGTGCGACCCGCGCGACATCAGTTCGATCA
>JBHHUI010000259.1:0-5030 GCA_046753805.1 Anaerolineales bacterium | reverse complement strand
TAAAGCCGAACTCCTCCATAATTGGAAAAGCATACTCGTAGTTATCGCGATAGCCATCGTCGAATGTAAATATTATCGGCTTCGGCGGCAGCGGTTGGCCGAGTGCAAGTGCGTAGTGCAAGTCGTACAGACTGATCGCTTCATAACCCAGGTCGGTCAGGTACTGCAGATGTGACCGGAACACGTCCGGCTGGATGGTGAGGCCGACCCGGATGGCATCCGGCTCCGGCGGGAGCGGGCCCACATGATGGTACATCAGGATCGGCGCGTTGGCCTCGCGCGCCGCCGCTTCTCCGTCAGGCGTCGGCAACGGTGTCGCCGTGGGATCGGGTGTGGGCGTATTCTTGGGCGTGCGCGTGGGCGTGGGGGACGCAGTCTCGGTCGGGGTGTCGCTGGCGGTGGCCGTCTGCGCCGGCGTTTCGGTGGGCGTCGTCGACGACGTCGGCGTGTGCGTCTCGGAGGGCGTCGGTGTGGCCGAGGGCAACGCGGCCGCGGCCGGCGCATTGCGCGCATTTCCCAGCGCAGCCAGCGCAAGCGCCACGATGACGATCGCAACGCCGATAAATACGATCGGCAACGGGCGCGCGACCGGGTCGAATTTGGGTCCTGTGTCCATGCCCGCGGGATCATACCAGCCCACGCCCGGCCTGCTACAATCGCGCCGTGGACGCCGAAAACGCCCCGGACTGGCTGGGAAAGACCGTCGTCCTCGGGTTCCTCAGCCTGATTGCGCTGATAGCCGCGACTGCGCTCGCGCTGGCGCTTGGAGCCGCCGATCCGCGCCCAGCCGGCCCGCTTGTGTGGGACACGGACTTCGTGGCCGGCGCGGACGAAGCCGAATGGGTATTGCACTCATCTCGCGCCGCCCGCGCCGAATTCACCCCTGCCGGCCTGCTGTTGGCATTCGAAGCTGAGGACGAAACTGCGCTTTCGCTGCGTTCCGCGCCGACCGGAGACTTCACCTTTGCGGCGCGCGGCGCGCAAGTGGACGGCCCGCCGGGAGCGATGTACGGGATAGCGTTCGGGGTTCGCTCAGAAAGCAACTACGTGGCGGTGCTCGTGAACAACAACGGGTTCGTACAGGCGTATCGCAATTCCGGCGCGACGCGGGAAGTCTTGTACGCGTTGCAACAGTGGCCGCACATCTTGCTAAAGGATGAACCCAACGAAGTGCAGATCAATCTGATCGACGGTCGCGCAATGATTCGGATTAACGAGGAAGTGTTTTTAGAGATTGCGGACGCCGGCGGCGAGATAGGCCTGATTGCCACAGCACGTGCGCCCGGCCAGATGGTGCGCTTCACCCGCGCCCGGTTATGGGCTGCCGGCTGACTCCCGGCGGCAAGAAAAAGCCCCGCGCAAGGCGGGGCCAAAATAACACAGGAACAACGATTTTATTTGGGCAATATCTCCGTGCCCAGAAAGTAGTCGAGCCAGATCCAGAAGAACGCCGCGTATGCCAACGACAGGATGATGAAGTTGTCATACGCAAAAATCAGGAACGAGAATTTTTGTACCGTAGTGCCGAACGCCGCCACGGTGGCGAAGGCGGCGATTAATCCGAGAATGGCGGAAATTACCCAGACCGCCGTGACTTTAGCTCGCATTGTGTTTGTCTCCTGCCAGAAGTGAATCGCAAGTTGGCCGATTCTATCGTGAAACAACTGGGCGCGTCAAGGACGCGGGCTCACTGCTTACCTGCCTTTGGGCGTAGCGCCTATTCGTAACATCTCCTGCGCTTTGGCTATGCGTCGCTCGCGGGTGGCCGCCCGCTTCGCGCCATCGATCCAATCCACATATTCCTTCTTATGCGAATACGATAGCGCTTCGAACGTGGCCTGCAGCGTCGGGTCGGCCGACAGGACGCGCCGGAAATCCGGCGGGGCCCCCACTGTCCGGGGCGCAGTGTCCCGTTCCAGCTCCAACCGGACGCGATCCCCCTTCGCAACGCCGAGCACGCTGCGTATCGTGCTGTTCACCACGATGTAATGCGTGCCGTCCCCGTGCGGACGCGCTGAGGTCCGGAATTCGTAGCCGTTGATCGCGCCGCACACCCGCAGTTGCCCTCTGACGCCGAATGTTTCCACGACGCTGAAAGGGATATCGAGATACGTCCAGGTCTCCGGTCGCTGCAGAACTGCTTCAAACGTATATTTCGTCATAGCACGCATAGTATATCAGCAGCGCGCAAGCCCGACTCAACTCTTTTGAACCATTATAAACTCTTAATAATCGTAGACATTCCATAAATCACCTTGTAAATCCTTGACATCCCTTATCGCCCGTGCTAGACTTTGACTGCGATGGCATCTCTTTCCCTTGCAAACCGGCCCGCCATCCACCCGTACCGGGTATACTCGCGCGACGAGGCGGCCCTCATGCTCGGCATCAGCCTCAGCACACTCAAACGGCTGATCCACAGCGGCGATCTGGCGGTTTCCCAACCCGGTAACGGGCGCCGGATTTTTATTACGGGCGCCAGCTTGTTGCGCATGTTGAACGAACCGGTCCCGCCCGCCCCCGGCGCAGGATGACGCCGCGGGTGGCAAGTGCAAGCGCAGGGTTTATTGGTACAATTCTTGCTATGTGGATGTTTGAAGCGTTGCGCGTAAGCATGTCTGAGTCGGTCCAGACCGCCGAATATCAGATCGGCGAAGCCACACCGCAACTGAGGCCGCGTTCCGCATCTGGAGGCCGACCGGGTTAGCGCAGTCCCACTCGCCGAGGGCAACCCAGATTACGGAGCGCGAAGCCGAACGGCCCGCGCTTTTTGATTTCGGCAATCGCTCGGTGCGCATCCGTACACAGACGCCGAAGCGCGGGCAAGCTACGATCAATTGCATATCGAGTGACCGCAAAGTGGTGGCCACGGGGCCACGAAATCCGGGGTGCGGCTCGCACAGAATGTGTGCGAAGACACGATGCGGATCACGTGCGGGGCGGTGGAACCGTTGGCCCTCCACCGCCCCTTTTTTTAAAGGGGCGTGCAAGGCGATGACGTACGCAAACTGGCGGGGAGCATAAACCGATGCGGAGACAAATCGCTCTCCGGGCGTTTCTATTCAGTGTCCTGTTAATTGCGCTGCTTTCAATGCTGGTCGGGGATGCGCCGCCGCCCGGCGACTTCGATACGCACCTGGCCGGCCTGGTCGCCGGTGAGCGGTTCGACTTTGTGGCCTGGACGGTCCAGGCTCTTGGGCTTAAGGTCTCTGAAGCCGTTGCAGCCGAACCCAACTACCTGCCGGCTTCGGAACAGAAACAGATCGTGCTCGACACATTCAACCTGCTGGACCGGGCGCTGGAACTCGAGCAGCAGATCGATCACTTGTTCGCAGATCCGTCCCAGCCCGATCCGCATGCCGCCACGCGGCAACTGTCCGACCAACTCGTACAGGTGCGCGCGCAACTGGCCGACTTGCAGCCCCTCGCCGAGGAGGTATTGCAGGAACAGATCGGGATCGTACTAAGCGCAGAAGGGTTTGCTCCATTGGGGCAGGTTGTGCCGCCCGTGTCGTTTCACATTACAGAACTGCCGGGTCTGTTGATTGTGTCACCCCGCGACCGGATTGAACGCAAAGCCGCCATCAGCTTGCGTCCGGGCCTTTCGGATGCAGCCGAGGCCGAGCGCATTGAAGCGCGCGTGGCCGAAGCGCTCGACGTGTCGACGTTGGTCGTCCCATTGGGCGGGCTGGCAACCTTCCCCACAATGATCTACGAGACGCGCAACTTGAACTTTGTGGCCGAGGTGGGAGCGCACGAATGGACTCACAACTATCTGACGCTGCGCCCGCTCGGCGCGACCTATGCCAGCAGCCCGGAATTGTTCACCATGAACGAAACGACTGCCAATCTGGTCGGCAAAGAGATCGGAGACCGGGTGATCGAGCGCTTTTATCCTGAGCGGTACGTGCCGCCGGCGCCGAAGCCCACGCCGGGGCCGAGTGCAGAGCCGACGCCGGCCCGCGACCCGGCCGCGTTCGACTTTCGGGCCGAGATGCGCGCTACGCGCGTGCGCGTAGACGAATTACTCGCTGCCGGAGAAGTTGAAGCTGCCGAGGCATATATGGAAGAACAGCGGAAAGTATTCGTCGCGCATGGCTACGTCGACCTCCGCAAACTCAATCAGGCCTATTTCGCGTTTCACGGCTCGTACGCCGACCAACCCGGCGCGGCGGGCGCGGACCCGGTCGGGCCGGCCGTGGTCGAACTGCGCGAGCGGAGCGCCTCACTGCGCGAGTTCCTTGAAACGATAGCATGGCTGACGAGTTTTGAGGACCTACAGGAAGTGCTTGCCGCGCAGACGGCGCACACCGACTCCTAAAATCTGGGCAGCGCCGGCCGGACTCAATCCCCGCCGCCGGCGGCGTGCCATGAACGGCGTCGCCGTGCGACCTGCCACGATTCCGCAATGCCCATGGCGGCCGTGTATCCAAACCCGGCTGCAAACAGCAACAGGAACGGCGCCAACCCCGGATCGCGCTCGACAGCCACCGCTGCAGCCACAAGCGCGTAGAGCGCAAGCGCGATCTCACCCAGCGTCGTCCAGTCGGACACCAGGGCATAATCCCGCACCGCCGCGCTGGCTCCGCCTTTGGGCGTACGCAGAAACTGCGTCGCGTTGCGGCGTGTGAGTGCTTCCAACACGGCCACCGTGTTGTTGAGCGCAATGCCGGCCCCAAGCAGCATCAGGAGCGGGAAGTAGAGATACCGCTTCCAGCCGTCAGGGTAGGCGCTCACCTGCGATACGGCGTATAACACCGGCGGCCCAAGCCCGGCCAGGCTCAGCAGGCCAAGCGGCAACCTCCCCAACCCACCCTGCAGCGCCGTCGGGAGACTCGCCAGCAGCAGCACAACCATCAGCGGATGGACCAGATAGCCTCCCAAATGCAACATCGCCTGCACCTTCCGCCAGACCGAGTTGCGCGAGCGTACTACGTGTAAGCCCACCTTGCGCAGGCACTGAATCGAACCCTTGACCCAGCGGAACTGCTGGCGTTTGAACGCCGTCAGCAGCGGCGGAATCTCAGCGG
>JBHHUI010000258.1:0-5035 GCA_046753805.1 Anaerolineales bacterium | reverse complement strand
GCACAAAGCCCCAACACCGCCCCCACCTATTCCAACTGGCATCGGTGTCCAATCCGCGCAGCGGCGTCCCGGTCGTACCGGAGGTCTGGTGGATGCGCGTGTACTCAGTTTCGGGGTACGTTGCATTGGCGCCGAGCGGATACGCCGTGGACTGCGCCTGCAGCAACTCGTCTTTGGTCGTGAACGGCAGCGCGCGCAGATCGGCCACCGATGTTATCGTGCTCGAATCCACGCCGGCGGCCTCGAATTTTGCGCGGTAAAAGCGGTTGCGGCTGCAGACCACGTCGAGAAGTTCTTGCAGCTTCTCCAACTGTACGGCCTGCAGCGCCTCGCGCGGCATCGTTTCAAGCGCTTCGTCGAAGTAACCCATGCTCACCGACCCCTAAGGCACAAAGCTAGCAAGAATCTCCAGGACAACATTCATCTGATCTTTGTGTCATGCGACTGGGCAGTGGATTCCCGTCACGATAACTTTCAGGCCCCAACTTGCGTCTGCGGCGCGCCCAACTGGCTCGAAATGGCCGAGGCGGCGCGGGTCGTCGCCACAATTGCAGCGCTCTTCTTCTCCGCCGTCATTCGTCGCGTGAACGCCACTACCGTGACGGCCGCGACAACGGCGCCTTCGCCGCTGTGAATTGGGGCTGATACAGCCCAAACACCGTCAAGGTATTCCTGGTTGTCGTCGACGGCGTAGCCACGCTCACGCACCAATTGAAGGCGTTCGCGAAACGCACCCGGGTCCGTGATCGAGGTGGGGGTAAAATCGCGCAGGCCCTTTTCGGCCAACAGGCGGTCCACCTCTGCCGGGTCCAAGAACGCGAGGAATGCCTGGCCGAACGAGCCCCCGCTGTACGGGACGCGCTGCCCGAGTGGAGCGGTAATGGCCAGCTCGCTGGGCGCTTCGGCCTTTTCGATGATGGTGATACCATCGTTTTCAAATACGCCCAGAAAAACGGTGGCTCCGGTAGCTTCCATGAGCCGGTTCAGGTGGGTTCGCGCAAGCGCCCGAATGTCGCACTGCTGGCGCGCCCGATCACCCAGTTCCGCCAGTCCCGCTCCCAGACGATATTTACGCGTCGTCTCATTGCGGCTGAGCACACGATGTTCGCACAGGGTCTGGACAATATCGTGAACCGTGCTCTTGTTAACCGCCAACATGCGACTCAGTTCGGACACGCCGAATTCGGAGTCGCCGTTCTTGTAAGCGTCGAGGATGCGCATCGCCCGGTCAACGGCCGGGACCAGATCAGTCATCGGGATTTGTAAATGCAGAACGTCGTTCGGTAGAGACGATTATATGCCCGCTTCGCTGCCCCGTCAATCGCCAATAGTTGACCCTTGTGGGCAATAGAAGTATAATTTGTCCACTTAGAGCGAACGACGTTCTACACACCGTACATCTCCCCGGGGGTACTCCCAATGGCTCAAATGCTGATAAACGGCGCGTGGACCAACGCCGATAGCGGCGACACTTATGAAGTTCGCAACCCGGCCAACGGACAGGTCGTGGATTCGGTTCCGCTTGGCGGCGAGGCCGACGTGCAGCGCGCCATCCAGGCCGCGCAAGACGCCTTCCCGGCATGGGCCGATACCGCGCCCGACGACCGTGCGGCGCTGCTGCGAAAAGGCATTCAGGCGGTGCAGGAGCACAGCAAAGAAATCACGGCCCTACTGACAGCCGAGCAGGGCAAGCCGCTGTTCGAGGCCGCCGGAGAATTGCACCACTTTCTGCATGGGATGGAATTCTATGCCGGATTGGCGAGCAAGATCCGCGGCGCGCAAGTGCCGCTGCCGCCGGCGCTCGGGAAGCACGCGTATGGCATGATCGTGCGGCGCCCGGTGGGCGTGAGCGTCGGCATTGTGCCATGGAATTTCCCGCTCACATTGATGGGCACCAAGGTCGGCCCGGCGCTCATGGCCGGCAGCCCGATTATCATCAAGCCAGCCCGCACCACCCCACTGGCCACATTGAAGATCATCGGCCTGCTGCACGACGCCGGATTGCCGCCGGGCGTGCTGCAATGCGTCACCGGGAGCGGCAGCGCGATCGGGGAGCAGTTGATCTGCGACCCGGCAGTGCGGCGCGTCGCGCTGACGGGTTCCTCCGAAACCGGACGGCGCGTGATGGAACTCGCCGGGCCGGACTTCAAGCGCATCACGCTCGAACTCGGCGGCTCCGACCCGATGATCGTCTGCCCCGACGCCAACATCAAAAAAGCTGTCAGCGGCGCGATCATCGGCCGCTATTGGAACGCCGGTCAGCAGTGTCTGGCCGTCAAGCGGTTGTACCTGTTCGAAGATATCTACGATGAGTTCATGGAGGGGCTGCTAGCCAAAGTTGCCAACTACCGCGTCGGCGACGGCAGCACGAAACCCGAGAAGCCATTCATTCGGATGGGCCCGCTCCACACGGCCTACCAGCGCGACGAGATCGAAGACCAGTTGGCCGACGCCGTGGATAGAGGCGCGGAAATACTCATCGGCGGCCAGCGCCCCGATGACGAAGCGCTGACGGACGGCCACTTCTTCGAGCCGGCCGTTGTGGTGAATGTAGACGAGCGCAGCAAGCTCGCCACCGACGAAGTGTTTGGACCGGTGCTGCCGGTGTGGAAAGTGAGCGATCTCGACGAGGCCATCGCTAAGGCCAATGACACGCCCTGGGGCCTCGGCTCGTCGATCTGGACCCACAACATGACCTGGGCCAACAAGGCCGTGCGTGGGATCGACGCCGGTGTGACGTGGATTAACCAAATTCACTACGGCTATGACGAACTGCCCTTCGGCGGCACCAAGGCCTCCGGCATCGGGCGCGAGCATGGCTCCGAGGGACTGGATTATTATTTGGAGGACAAAGGAGCGGTCTTCGGCGGCCTCGACTGGGAATGAACCCGTACACGGATCAACAGGATTGCCACGGATGAGTCGATATTTCGATCTGTGCAATCCGTGTTCAAGAACGGAGCGCACTTCATGGCAGAAACAGTCATCACGTTGACGAAATCCGGCGCGGTCGGCACGATCACGCTCGACCGGCCGCCGGCCAACAGCTACGAGATCGGCTTCATGACCGAGCTGGACGCCGCAATCGAAGCCGCCAATGCAGACGCCGAAGTCAAAGCGATCATCCTGCGCAGCGCGTCGGAGAAGTTCTTCTCCGCCGGTGCAGACATTAAGGCGTTCATGGCCAACGACGCGGCGACAAATATGGAGATGATCCGATTTGCGCACGCAGCCCTGGATAAGATCGCCGCCAGCGACAAGGTCTACATCGCGGCGATCAACGGCCATGCGCTCGGCGGCGGCCTCGAGATGGCGCTGGCCTGCGATTTGCGCTTTGCCGCCGAGGGCAAGTACCGCCTCGGCCTGCCGGAGGTCACGCTGGGCCTATTGCCCGGCAACGGCGGCACGCAACGGCTGCCGCGCCTGATCGGCGCCAACAAGGCGCTGGAAATGATGATCGCCGGCGAACAGGTCGATCCTGAGGAAGCGCTGCGACTTGGCATCGTCAATCGCCTATTCCCGGCGGACCAGCTGCTCTCCGAGACGGAAGCCTATGCGGCCAAATTGGCTGCCGGAGCGACGCTGGCGATCGCCGCGATCAAGCGCGCCGTATACGACGGCGCGGCCCTGCCCCTGAACGAAGCGCTGGCGCGCGAACGCGCGCTGATCGAACCATTGTTTGACTCGCAAGATGCGCAAGAGGGGTTTGCGGCCTTTGCGGAAAAGCGTCCGCCGGTGTACAAGGGAAGATAGCTTTGTACACGGATGGGCACTGCGAGTCGCCATGAGTCCTGTAACCGAACAACAACTCGTTTCCCGTCTCAAAGAAGGCAAACTCGTCGAATCCGTCGAGCAGATGAGCCCGGTCTACCTGGCGGGTATGAAGCGCATCCTGACAGTTTCTGCCGACACCGAACTGATCAGCGCTCCGGCCTACTATCTGGCCGCCCAGGATGCGCCATCGACAAATGCCTTCGTATCGGCGATGGGCATCATCCAGGACGAACTCGGCCACGCGCACATCGCGTTTCGCATGCTCGAAGATCTGGGCGTTAGTAAGGAAGCCCTTGTCTACCAGCGCCGGCCCGAAGACTTCAAATACCCGTACGCGTTTGACGTGCCGCTGGAGACCTGGACGGAGTTGGCCGTCGCCAACGCACTATACGACCGCGCCGGATTTGTGCTGCTGGGCGACGTCTTCAAACACGGCAGCTTCGGCCCATGGAAGCGCGCGCTTGCCAAAGTGGACAAAGAAGAGAACTTCCACTTGCGACACGGCGAAACGTGGATGCGCAAGATCAACGCGCAGCCCGGCGGCCACGAAAAGCTGCAGCGCGCCGTGGACTGGATGTTCCCGCTCACCGTGGAATGGTTCGGCCTGCCCGACGAACTGAAGCGGCACACCGAACAGATCAAATACGGCTTCAAGGGCAGCACGAATGACCAGTTGCGGCAGCAATGGTTTTCCACAGCCGTGCCCTTTCTACAGACACTCGACCTGGACTTCCCGGCGCACTACGACGCCGACAGCGGGCAATACATGATCGATTTCCCCTTCCCCAGCCGTTTCATCGCCGACGAGAAACGCTGGCTGTTTGAAGAAGGCCAGATCGGATGGGACAAGGTACTGGAACGTTGGAAGGCGCGCGGGCCAAAGAACAAAGAGTTCATCGACAGCGTGCAGCGCGGCTACCACGAAATGTACGGCAACGGCTCCGCGCCGAAGACGTGGACCGAGATCGTGCAATGAGTGTGCTCCCCCTGCGCCGGCCATCACCCGGCATCCCGGACGGAGTGCCGCCCCACGAGTTGCGCGTTTGGCGTGCGCTCGAAGAAGTACACGACCCGGAATATCCGATGAGTGTGGTCGATATGGGGCTGATCTACGGATTGCAGCGCGCTGACCGGGCGGTGGACGTGCAACTGACATTCACGGCGATGGGCTGCCCGTGCATGGAATTCATCATTGGCGACATCCGCATGCGTCTGCTGCAAGAACCGGACATTGACGAGGTGCGCATTGAGATCGTGTGGG
>JBHHUI010000257.1:0-5040 GCA_046753805.1 Anaerolineales bacterium | reverse complement strand
ACGCTGTAGGGCGTGCGCGCGGCCCGGATGGCGCGCCTGTCGTCATAGAAGAATTCTCAGATTACGGCTGACCACACTGCGTTGACTTCGCCCTCGGCGCGTTGCGCCGAATAGAGGAAACTTACGTGGAGACGGGTCAGGTGCAGTTCGTTCACCATTCGGTGGCGTGGAATCCGGATTCACAGCGCGCGGCTGAAGCAGCCGAGTGCGCCGATGAGCAGGGCGCATTCTGGGAATACTCGGATCTGCTGTTCGCCAACCGGGCGCGGCTGCCAGCCGCGGTCGCCTTTGGCAAGCCGTACCTGGAAGCGTATGCAGCGGCGCTCAATCTGGACGGCGGGGCGTTCTTTGCGTGCTTGGATTCCGACCGCTACGCAAGCGCCGTCCGCGCGAGCACGGGCGCGGCCGAGGCGGCTGGTGTTCGGGCCACACCGACATTTCTAATCAATGGCGAGATGGTGGAGGGTAACCTCCCGTTTGAATCGTTCCAGACCATGATCGAACGCTTTCTTGGAGAGGCCTGATGCGCGATCTCAAGAATGACGTGCCGGCTCGACTCGTCGCCGTACCGGTCCTGGGCGGTTTGGCCATCGCGGTCTATCTGACGATAGTGCACTACGCCGGCTCCGGTCTGTATTGTCTCGGCTTGTCCGGATGCGACGAAGTCAACCAGAGCCCGTATGCCACGGTGGCGGGCATACCAGTGGCTCTGTTAGGGGCCGGGCTATGTGCTGTGATGCTGGGCGTGCTGTGGGCCGAACACAATGGCCGCACTCCCTCGCTGACGGCGCGCCCCTTGCTGTTTGGGCTCGCGCTGGCCGGCGTGCTGTATTATGCCTACCTGACGTACCTCGAGTTGGCGGTAATCCGCGCCGTCTGTGTCTGGTGCGTAACGTCGGCCGCGCTCACGGTGATAATCTTCGTGCTCGCGGTGTTGCGGTTACGGGCGTTGTTTGTTCAGCTGCGAGCCTGACAGGCCGGGCCTGCGGTTTCACCGAACGAATATCAGTACTGATACTCCTCACGCACCGGACTGAACACGTCCATGACACGCACGCCGTCCGGCCCACCGACGGCGCTGTGCTCCACGCCGCCCGGGATCACATAACTTTCACCCGGCCCAAGCTCGCGCTCCTCGTCGGCGATGGTCATCGTGATGACCCCCGAGAGCACCGCTCCGGCCTGCTCGTGCGGGTGGCTGTGGTTGGGCACGCTTGCGCCCGGATCGATGTCCACAATCGATAGAAGCATTTTGTCGCCCCAGGCGGTGCGGATGCGCACGCCCGGCACGATCTCCTTCGGTTCACGCTGCTCGACCTCGAAGAAGTGCATTTCATTCTCCTGGTGAATCATTTGGCTGCCGCGAGCTTCTCCCGCTCCTGTTCGACGAGTACACGGCGCAAGATTTTGCCAGAGAGCGACTTGGGTACTTCGCTCACGAATTCCAGGCGACGGACCTTCTTGTGCGGCGCAACCTGCCCGGCGACCCAATCCATAATGGCCTCGGCGCTCAGGTCTGCGTCTGGTTTTAGCACCACAAACGCCTTGGGCACCTCGCCGGCCTCCTCGTCCGGGCTGGGGATGACGGCTGCATCCGCGATTTGTTGGTTCGACAACAGCAACGCTTCCAGTTCCGCCGGGGCGACCTGAAAGCCCTTGTACTTGATCAGTTCCTTCACCCGGTCCACGATGTAAAAGTGACCGTCGTCGTCGATGTGGCCGATGTCGCCGGTATGCAGCCAGCCGTCGACGTCGATCGTTTCGGCGGTTGCGTCAGGCCGGTTCAGGTACCCCTTCATAATTTGCGGGCCGCGAATCCAAATTTCGCCGTCCTGGTTGGGTCCGAGCGGCTCGCCGGTGGCCGTGTCCACGACCATCACTTCCGTGTTGGGGATGGCCGGGCCGACCGAGAGCGGCTTCATTTTCGCCGGGTCAGTCGAGCAGACGTGGGTTACCGGGCTGGTCTCCGTCAGACCGTATCCCTGCATCACAGTGCAGTTCAGGCGCTTGGCGGCGGCCATTTGCAGGTCCGCCCCCAGCGGGGCCGCCCCGGACATCATCGACTTCAAATGTAACTCGTAGTTGTCCACCAGCGGGTGCTTCGCCATGGCGAGCACGATGGGCGGCACGACGTTGGCGCGCGTCACCTTGTGGTCCTGCAGCAGCTGCAGGAACTGCTCCAGGTCAAAGCGCGGCATCGTGACGACCGTGGCGCCGACGGCCAGACTCATGTTCATGATCACGACCATGCCGTAGATGTGGAAGAAGGGCAGCACGCCGATGACGGTGTCGTCGCCGGTGAGTATTTCGAAATCTTCTATGCCGAGCGTCTGCGCAATGTTCGCGACGATGTTGTAGTGCGTGAGCATGACGCCTTTGGGCAGCCCGGTCGTACCGCTGGAGTAGGGCAATACGACGATGTCATTTTTTGGATCGATTTCAACGTCCGGGGGCGCGCTGGATGGGTCCATCAATTCCGTAAACGACGTAGCGCCGTCCGTGGGATCGAATGTGAAGACTTCTTCGAGGCCAGCCTGTTCCGCGGCCGCCTGCGCATTCTCTAAAAACATCGAAACCGTGAGCAGGTATTTCGCCCCGGCATCCTTCAATTGATGTACGACCTCGTCCACGGTATAGAGCGGATTCATCGTCGTGACGATGCCGCCCAGCAGTGACACAGCGTGGAACGCGATGGCGTACTCCGGCACGTTTGGGCTGTAGATGGCAAACACGTCACCTTTCTTGAAGCCGCGTTTGTGGAGGCCGGCTGCGGTGGCGCGGATGCCGCCGGCCAACTGGGCAAACGTGTAAGTACGCCCACTCGGGCCGTCGATCAACGCCGGCTTGTCGCCGAATGGTTCAATCAATCCCAGCAGATAGCGCGTCAGCGGCACGATTGGCACTTCTACATCGGGATACGGGCTGCGGTATATCATGTTGGCCTCCAGAATAGTTGTATTTGGCTCGCGCGAAGGTTGCGTATCAGTGTAGTACGTTCGGCATGCCAATGTAAAGTACTCAGGCTACGGACGCGGTATCCGCAGCTGCGTGTGTTCACGTCCAATCCAATGAACTCCAACCTACAACTCCCATGCGTCACCCGACTGGCCGATGGCGACGCCCTGCGCCGCCAGCCACGCGCGTTCCGGGCCGGCGCGCAGGAGCGGGTTGGTATGGTTCAGGTGGATCAGCCGCACATCGGTCGATAATCCGCTCAACAGCTCGGCCGTAGTCGTCGCCAGCGGGTGCGGAATCGTACGGATGTCTCGCCCCGGGATTTCATCTGGACTGTAAAAACTCCCATCCACCAGCGCGATGTCCATGTCGCCAATGTATTCCCGGGCGTCGCGGTCCCAGCGTTCCCATGCGTCGATGTCGGGGCAATACAAGAGCCGGCGGCGCGGACCCTGCACGGCGAACGCGACTGTGTCGCTAAATTCGTCGCGGTGCGGCACGCGTACGGCGGTTACATGCAGATCGTCTGAAAGGGAAAGGGCTGACTCCTGCGCAAAGGTGCGCGGCTGGACGTGGCCCCGGTCGATCAATGTGGACCACGGCGCGTTCGCCTGCAGGAATGCCGCCATGCGCGCTGTCACGTACAGTGGCAGCCCGCGTGCGTTCATGGCCTCAGGCCCCAAATGGATCAGCCCGGCATAATGGCCGATGTGCGCGTGGGTGAGGAAGATGCCGTTCAATGTACAGCCGGCGGCAAGTTGCAGAAGTTGATCGTGCTGTGCGCGGAAATCCGGCGTCGCATCGATGAGCCAGCATCGATGTGCGCGCGTATCGGCGATGCCCAGGCACGCTACTTTGTGACCTGCGGCGGGATGGTCGCGGGCGGCCGCGCAGTTCTCGCATGCACAGCCGGCCTGGGGCACGCCGGCATCCTGCGCGATTCCGAGCAGGAAAGTGTGAACCGTCACTGCGGGCTGCGGGGAGCGGTGTGCTCAGTAGTCAAATTCGGTTACGTCCGAGCCAGTCGGCAGTCACCCGGCGGCATACCATTTCGTCACCCCACTTGGCGGGTTTATGTCTGCGCAGGTGCAAGGCCGAAATTGTTAAATATATCTTCCAATTCGAGAACCTTACCGGACTGAGAATGTTGCCGTCTTGCCAAAGGCGTTGCGAGCGGACGGTCATTCTACTTGCGCGCCGCACCAGGGTCAAATGCGCTGCCCGATATCATGGCTCGACTTGCCCCGCTGCGCGGAGCAGTGTAAAGTTTAACCATGTTTGTCGACCGCTTTGCTCGACTTTCCACTGTCTTCTTGCTCATCCTTACATCGTGTTCGCTGCTTGGCGGCGAACAAGCCACTCCGACGCCCGCGCCGGAGGCTGCGCCGGCCGTGACCGGGCCGGCGACGACCGTCAGCGAGATCGTCAACAACGTGGAAGCGCACGACCCGGGCGCAGCCGACTGGCAAGCGGCAGCCAACGGACAGCGCGTGGGCGACGGCGGCGGCGTGCGCACGCTGGCGGATTCGCGCGCGCGGCTGGACTTCCCCGACGGCAGCCTGGCGCGTATCGGACCGGACACGGTGCTGGAGCTGTCGAACTACGCTGATCCGGGCTGGACGGGCACGCTTGATCAGGGTCGTGTCTGGCTCAACGTCATCGCCGGCGACCTGGGCGCGACGACGATCGAAACGCCGATTGGCGTCGCCTCGGTGCGTGGTTCATGGCTGGGCGTTTTCTTCGACCAGATCATCCAGTATATGCTGGCGACCTGCCTCGAGGGCGTGTGCACGCTGTTCAACGCGTTCGGCCAGGTGACCTTTAATGCCGGCGAACAGGCCGCCATTCCCGGCCCAAACCAGGGTCCCGGTCCGGTGATGCCGATGGACCCGTCAGAAATTATCCTGTGGGCGGGCATCCCGGAGGTTGAGGACCTGGTGCGTGCGCTGCTGGAGCAACAGGAGCGGGCGCCTGCGCCGACGCCCACGCCAACGACGGAGCCTGACTCCGGAGACGGTGACGAGAGCGGCAGCGGGGGGGCTGGGTCCGGCGCTAGCGGCGATCAGGGCGGCGCCGGGCCGGCGA
>JBHHUI010000256.1:0-5056 GCA_046753805.1 Anaerolineales bacterium | reverse complement strand
CCCTGACATTTTCGCTGAACGATTACACCCTGACCTTATCGCTGAACGCTAACAATTTCGACGCTATTTATTGACGGCGACGTATTCGCGTGTACAATTCATCGTAGTCCCCGAAGTCATCGCTATCCAAATTTGTTGGAGCATCCCATGAGCGCCGAGCTGGAACTGCTTGCCGAAAAAGTCGCACATCTTGATCTGACTTCCTATGTTCAGGTTAAGGCCGGTACGAATGTGCGTGACGCCATTAATCAAATGCGCAATGCCGGTCACAATTGCGCGTTGATCGTGGCGGACGGAAAGTTGACCGGCATCTTTACCGACCGTGATGTCCTGCGAAAGGTCGTCGACCATCCCGAGGTCTGGCGCCAGCCCGTGGATGAGGTGATGACGCGCGATCCGCGCACCGTGGACGATCAGCAACCCGCGGCTGACGCACTCAAGATGATGGACGATCTTAATTTCCGCAATATTCCCGTCGTTACGGCGAACGGCGTTCTCCGGGGCAACCTGACACATTTTTCACTTATTCATTACCTGGCCGACCTGTACCCGGAAGAGGTCTATAACCTGCCGCCGGAGCCAGACCAATTCGGCGACACGCGCGAGGGTGGATGAGGTGTGTAACGTGGGGCGTGGGGAACGAGAAGGTAACACGCTGTCCGCGACCGTGCAGGAGTGAACACACATGACTGAAGAAACAACGCATGATGAGGCGGTGCATGAGGAACTCGAGTCCGTCGTGATCCGGTTCGCCGGCGATTCCGGAGATGGCATGCAACTCACCGGAACGCAGTTCACGAACACGGCCGCCATCATCGGCAACGACGTCAGCACACTGCCGGATTATCCGGCCGAGATTCGCGCGCCGGCGGGCACGCTGGCGGGCGTTAGCGGGTTCCAGGTTAACTTGTCCAGCCACGACATCTACACGCCGGGTGATGCCCCGGACGTGCTCGTGGCCATGAATCCCGCAGCGCTGGCGGCCAACGCCAAGGACCTGCGGCCGGGCGTGCGCGTCATTGTCAACACCGACAGCTTCACCAGCAAGAATCTGGAAAAGGCGCACTTCGCCACCAACCCGCTCGAGGACGGTTCGCTATCGCAGTATCGCGTCCAGGAAGTCCCCGTTACCACGCTGACACGTGAGGCGCTCAAAGACATCACGGACTTGTCCACGAAAGAAAAGGACCGCAGTCAGAACTTCTTTGCGCTTGGGCTGACGTTCTGGATGTTCGACCGGCCGTTGGAACCGACGCTGGATTGGATCGCCGTCAAGTTTAAGAACCGCCCGTCCGTGATCGACGCCAACTCGCGTGCGCTCCGCGCTGGATACTACTTCGGCGACACGACACGCGCACTCCAGACCCGCTACCGCATCGAACGAGCTGCGCTGCCGCCCGGCGCCTATCGCAAAGTGACCGGCAACGAAGCCACCGCGATGGGCTTTGTGACAGCCGCCTGCAAGGCGGGCAAGCCGCTTTTCTATGGCGCGTACCCCATTACGCCCGCCAGCGACATTCTGCATTTCCTCGCGCCGCTGAAAAACTTTGACGTGCGCGCCTTCCAGGCCGAAGACGAGATTGCGGCCATGGGGGCCGTCATCGGCGCGGCCTTCGGCGGCGCTTTTGCCGTCGCCGGAACCAGTGGGCCGGGCGTCGCACTCAAGAGCGAAGCCATTGGGCTGGCGGTGGTGCTGGAATTGCCGCTGGTGGTGGTAAACGTCCAGCGCGGCGGCCCCAGTACCGGGCTGCCGACCAAACCCGAGCAATCCGATCTGTTGCAGGCGATGTTCGGCCGCAACGGCGAAAGCCCGGTTCCGATTGTGGCGCCGGCAACGCCGGGCGACTGTTTTGACATGGCCATGGAAGCGTTCCGGCTGGCGGTGCGTTCGATGGGGCCTGTGTTTTTCCTGTCGGATGGCTATCTGGCCAACAGCGCCGAACCCTGGCGTATCCCCAATCCGGATGAGCTGCCCGCGATCTATGTCTCGCATCCAACCGAGACGGAAGGCTTCCTGCCATACGGGCGAGCGGAGGATTCGCTTGCGCGGCCCTGGGCGATACCGGGTACGCGCGGACTGGAACACCGTCTCGGCGGGTTGGGCAAGCGCGACGGTACCGGCAACGTCTCTTACGACCCGCAAGACCACGAACACATGGTGCGCGTGCGCGCCGAGAAAATAGCCCGGCTGGAAGACGTGATCCCGAACCAGAGAGTGTTCGGCGATCCTTCGGGTTCGCTGCTCGTGCTGGGGTGGGGCAGTACGTACGGGGCCATTCGCTCGGCGGTGCAACAGGCACGTGCGGCCGGCAAGCGCGCTTCGCATGCGCATGTGCGCTATCTCAATCCGTTCCCGCGCAATCTCGGCGACTTGATGAGGAAGTTCGACCGCGTGCTCGTGCCTGAAATGAACCTTGGCCAGCTCGCATTGCTGCTCCGCGGCCGCTACAACGCCGAACTCATCACCTACTCGAAAGTGCGCGGGCGGCCGTTCACCATCGGCGAGCTGACGGCGAAGATCGAGGAACTCGCTTGATGCGTGAGACGTGATGCGTGGAGTGCGCATGCAGCGCACCACGCTCCACACCCGCACGCAAGGAAACGAAGCAAATGGCAACAGCTACTCTTGAACCCCGGAAACTGTCCCGCAAAGACTTTGTCACAGACCAGGAGGTGCGCTGGTGTCCGGGCTGCGGCGACTACGCCATTCTGGCGCAAATGCAGAAGGTGCTGCCGGAGATCGGCGTTCCAAAAGAGAACATTGTAATCATTTCGGGGATCGGCTGTTCGAGTCGTTTCCCGTACTACATGAACACGTACGGCATTCACAGTATTCATGGGCGCGCGCCCACGCTGGCAACGGGGCTTAAAATTGCCAATCCCGACCTGAGCGTGTGGGTGATTACCGGCGACGGCGACGGGTTGTCCATCGGAGGCAATCATCTGCTGCATGCCTGTCGCCGCAATATCAATATTAACATCATCTTGTTTAACAACCGCATTTATGGCCTGACCAAAGGGCAATACTCGCCCACGTCATTGCCGGGCACGCGCACGAAGTCGTCGCCGCAGGGCAGCATCGAACAGGCTTTCAACCCAATCTCGGTAGCCATCAGCGCCGAGGCTACGTTCGTGGCGCGGTCGGTTGACGTGCACACCAAACACCTGCAAGAAACCCTGCGCGCGGCTGCCGAGCATCGCGGCACGTCCTTTGTCGAAGTATTTCAGAATTGCCTGATCTTCAACAATGGCGTGTGGCATGAAGTGACAGACGCCAAAATCAAAGCCGACCACATCCTCCCACTCAAACACGGCCAACCGATGGTGTTCGGCAAGGACCTGGACCGCGGTTTGCGCATGCGCGGGTTGGCGCCCGAAGTCGTGCAGTTGGGCCACGGTGTTTCGGAGCGCGACCTGCTCCTGCACGATGAACAGGCTGCGGATCCACACTTGTCGTTTTTGCTCAGCCGGCTGGGCCCGCCGGATTTCCCTACGCCGTTGGGCGTTTTTCGCAAGGTCGAAAAGCAGGTCTATAACGACGGCATCATGGCTCAGATCGGCGAGGCTGTGGAGAAAAACGGCGCGGGCGACCTGAAGAAGTTGTACTACGCTGCTGATACCTGGGAGGTCGTCGCGCCGGATGCAGAGGCGGGTACAGCCGTGACGGTTGCGGGCGAGATGAGTGGGAACCTTGACGAGGAGTATATCGACGACCTGGATGCGTCGCTCACGGAGCAAGGCGCCATCGCGCGCAGCTTGGGGAGCGCCGAACTGACCCAGTTGAATCCGCCCGCGCCGATATCCGTCCGTCCCCTGGACTCTCTCGCCTCGGTCCTCGATATCATGCGCGCGAAGAACATCGGGTCGGTGCTGGTGGAAAACGACGCCGGCGAACTCATTGGCGTCTTCACCGAGCGCGATGTGCTCAACCGCGTGGCGTGCAACGTGGAAGACCTGACGGCGGTCAACGTGGCCACGGTCATGACGCGCAATCCGATCGTGCTACCCTGCAGCGCGCCGCTCGCCCATGCGCTGCACTTGATGGCGATTTATGGCATGCGGCACTTACCGCTAATAGACGAGCGCGGCAAAGCCGTGGGCATCGTATCGTTTCGCGATGTGGTGCACTTTATCGACCGGTACTTTGAATCGTAAGGAGGCCGGGAACCGCTGGCGATGAATCTCCTCGTCTTCGTAAAGGAAAAGGGAGTGGCCCGGCGTAGCCTCGCCGGGTTCTTGCTGCTGGTAGCCGCGTGTGGCCCGATCACGATCTCAGAGATTACTCCGACTACCCCCCCGACAGCACCACCGCCGCTGACCGCCACGCCCAGCCTGACGCCGCTGCCCACATACGCACCGCCCACCGAAACGCCCACGCCGACGGCAACGCCCACGCCCGATCCGGCCGCCGGGCCGCGTATCCCGTTCGTGCATACGTCTGAAGAGGCCAAGGCGGTCATATCGAACGACGAGGAGATTCCCTGGCTTGTCAACACGCTTCTTGGCGACTTTCGGCTAGGAACCAGGGCCGAGCCGCTGGTGCTGTCGGTGACAATTGACACTGCAGCGATAACTTGGGACAACTGGTGGTGCGCAACGTCTGATGCGGTGTTGCAGGGAAATCTCGCCGTGATGGAATTCAAATATGAGATCAATGACGAGCTACTCGACACTGAGGCGCAGGCCTACCAGTTTACGCAGTACCTGACATATGGAGATGCCTGTCAGGTGACTTCGTTCTATCTTTCGGACTGGCCTCCGGGTGAACACGACTTGAAGTATACGTTTTCATTTACCGGGAACGTCAGCGATGGGCGTCAAGTTTATGGCGCTGGCGATTACGTCACTATCTATCGTGTGACCGTCCCCTGAAGTAACCTGTACCTTGGTACAGAATGTAACGCACCATACTTGACGCCGACCGCACTGGCTTATATAAGACCGGAAACATATTTAATATTTAACTTGAAGGGTAACTACTCAGCCTCGGTCGGCTGGAACGTGGCGGGGATTGGGGGATTAGGGGAATGCGCGCCCAGCGTGCTAACCAGAAAAC
>JBHHUI010000255.1:0-5071 GCA_046753805.1 Anaerolineales bacterium | reverse complement strand
TCTTGAAATGACAGCGAATGTTGATGTATAGTCGCGCAACAAAAACCCGAACTGGGAGTTGAGCGATGGCGACCGAACTGCTGACGGAAAAGTATGCCGCTGAACTACATGGTGTTCTGCATTGCTATGATCGCGTGATCATCAGTGGCAACGTGCAGGCGTGGAGCTATGCTAAAGGGATGACAAGTCATCTGTATCAGCACGACATTCGCATCTTTGATTACCCAGCCTTCGTCAAGCCGATGCGGGACGCGCTCCGCGCGAACGCGGAAGCGATCGCAGAAGAAACTGGAGTAGAAGTCGAGTTCATCCGCAAGTACAAGTCATTTCGCAAAGAAGACCGCGTTCAGGAAATCCTGCGCACGCGCGGTCGGCAGCCGGGGTTGGTGCACATCTTCTCAGCCATGGAACAGTGTCCAGCGTACCAACCGTGGCACAACAAAGAAACGCATAAGACGTATGTGCGTTCCACAACGAGTAAGTGTCTGCACTACTACTTCTACTTCCTCGACGCCGAACTGGGTCTGTGCTATCTGCGCGTACCAACTTGGTGCCCCTTTCGGCTACAGTTCTACTTCAACGGCCATAACTGGTTGGCGAGCCAACTACGCCAGCGCGAGGTTGCCTTTGTGCAACGCGACAATGCCTTTCTCGAGATCGGCGATTTTGAAGTTGCCAATCAACTGTCCGCCCAGTTCGATATCCAACACTTGCATGCCAAACTAGACGCATTGGCAAATCGCTATTGTCCGATCGTGGCGGCGCACAACCTGGAGTATCACTGGAGCATCATGCAAGCCGAGTTCGCCAGCGACTTGGTCTTCAAACGGCAGGCGACCTTGCAAGCGTTCTACCCCCATCTCCTGGAAAACCTCATTCAGGCGGTCAAGCCCGCCGACGTTGCCACCTTCCTCGGACGCAAGCTGCATGGCAACTACCAGGGAGAAATGGGCAATCGCTTCAACGTGCGGCTGCTCGGAACACGGCTGAAACATCAGATGGGTCCGGTCACGCTCAAGCTGTACGACAAGTTCAATCTCGTGCTGCGTATTGAAACCACCGTCGTGAATGTCTCCTTCTTCAGGCACTATCGCAAGGTACACCATCGCGATGGTTCCATTTCTACGCAGTGGGCACCGATGAAGAAGACCATCCACAGCTTGCCGGCCTTACAGGAGCAACTGCAGGCTGCCAACCGACGCTACCTCAAGTTCATCTCTGACATCGAGACGCCCGAAGTCGGTGTCAAGAAACTACACCAGCTGGCTGAAACCAAAGTCGCTCACCAGCGTCGCTACAAGGGCTTCAATCTCTTCACAGAAGAGGACACCTCTTTGTTTCGCACCTTGCTTCGCGGTGAGTTTGCCATCAGTGGTTTTGCCAACAAAGACTTGCGCCGTTCTCTCCCCCATAAGAACGCCGGACAAGTATCGCGTCTACTCAAGCGCTTGCGCGTGCATGGCCTTATCAAGAAAGTCGGTAAACGCTACAAGTACTATCTCACCGCGTTCGGTCGCCAGGTCGCAGCTATGGCACTCAAACTGCGTGAAATGGTTGTCATTCCCGGTTTCGCCTATGGCGTTTAATCTTGGTTCAGAATTTCCTTGTTTTTTGTGCAAGGATCCAACTGTTTAGGTACTAACGGGCGCTGTAGTAAACGCTGATGACGCTGATTGAAAACTGATCAGCGTACATCAGCGTGAATCTGCGTACTGATTACTGCCAACTGTTCGCATGAGCCGCTTCATCCTCGCCCTCGACCAGGGCACCACCTCGTCGCGCGCGATCCTGTTTGACGAGCACGGGCGCGTGCAGGCGCAAGCGCAGCAGGAGCTCGCGCAGCACTACCCGCAGCCCGGCTGGGTCGAGCACGATCCGGAAGACATCTGGGCCTCGCAACTCGCCGTGGCGCGCGAGGCCTTGCACGCCGCGAATGTGAACGCCGCCCAATTGGACGCCATCGGCATCACCAACCAGCGCGAAACGACGCTGGTGTGGGATCGCAGCACCGGCGCGCCGATCTACAACGCCATCGTCTGGCAGTGCCGCCGCACAGCCGCCCTGTGCGCGGAGTTGAAGGCCGACGGCTTCGACGCCGTGCTGCGCGCAAAAACCGGACTGGTCACCGACGCGTACTTCTCGGGCACCAAGCTGGCGTGGATTCTAGAGCACGTCCCTGCGGCGCGTGCGCGCGCCGAGCGCGGCGAACTGGCGTTCGGCACCGTGGACACGTTCCTGCTCTGGCGGCTCACCGGCGGGCGGCTGCACGCCACCGATGTTTCGAACGCCTCGCGCACGCTGCTATTCAATATCCACACGCTCGACTGGGACGACGAAATCCTGACGCGCCTGCACATCCCGCGCGCGCTGCTGCCCGAAGTGCGCCCCTCCTCCGCCAACTATGGCGAGACCGACCCGGAAATTTTCGGCATGCCAGTGCGTGTCGCAGGCATCGCGGGCGACCAGCAGGCCGCAACCTTCGGGCAGGCCTGTTTCGATCCCGGAATGGCCAAGAACACGTACGGCACCGGCTGCTTCCTGCTGCTGAACACCGGGACACACGCGCGCGCCTCCAGCAGCGGGCTGCTGACCACGGTCGGCTGGCAGACGGGGGACGCGGCGGCCATCTATGCGTTGGAAGGCAGCGTGTTCATTGCCGGGGCGGTCGTGCAATGGCTGCGCGACGAACTGGGACTGATCGCGCGCAGCGCGGACGTGGAGGCGCTGGCCCGTACCGCGCCCGACACCGGCGGCGTCTATCTCGTCCCGGCCTTCGTGGGATTGGGCGCGCCGTATTGGGACCAAAATGCACGCGGCGCAATCGTCGGGTTGACGCGCGGCAGTAACGCAGCCCACATCGCCCGGGCGGCTTTGGAGAGCATTGCCTACCAGACGCGCGACATCCTTATGGCCATGGAAGCCGACGCCGGGCTGCAGCTGCAGGCGCTGCGCGTGGACGGCGGCGCGACCGCCAACGACCTGCTGCTGCAGTTCCAGGCCGATGTCCTCGGCGTGCCGGTGCAACGCCCGCGACTCACCGAGACCACAGCGCTGGGCGCAGCCTACCTGGCCGGATTGGCGACCGGCTTCTGGGAGTCGCAGGAGCAGATCGCAGCGCACTGGGAGCTTGAACGCGAGTTTGAGCCGGCCATGTCCACCGACCGCCGCGAGGCGCTGTATGCCGGCTGGCAGCGCGCGGTGGCGCGCGCGCGGGATTGGGTGCAATGAACATCGGTACCGAAATCCTTGTCCTCGGCGGCGGCGCGACCGGGTTGAGCGCTGCCCGCGATGCAGCCCTGCGCGGCTTTAAAACCGTGCTCGTCGAAAAAGGCGACCTGGCGCACGGCACCAGCGGCCGCTATCACGGCTTGCTGCACTCCGGCGCCCGTTACGTCGTCACCGATCCGCAATCCGCGCGCGAATGCTACGCCGAAAACCAGATTCTGCGCCGGTTGATCCCCAGCGCGCTCGAAGACACCGGCGGGCTGTTCATTTCCACCGCCGACGACCCACCGGACTATGCAGACGAGTTTCCAGCAGCCTGCGCTGCCTGCGGCATCCCGACGCACGAAATCTCCCCTGGGGAGGCGCGCGCCCGCGAACCGTTGCTGACTCCGCGCCTGCGCCGCGCGTTTGAAGTGCCCGACATGGCCTGCGACTCGTTTGACGCGCTGCACGTGCTGGCCGCCGACGCACGCGTGCGCGGTGTGGAAATTTACCTGCGCCGCAAAGTTGAAGCGCTCATGCTCAAGGATGGGCGCGTGACCGGCGCGACGCTGCGCAACCTCAGCACCGGCGCGGAAGAGCGCATCCACGCCGATTTCGTACTCAATTGCTCCGGCGCGTGGGCGGGTGCGATCGCGGCGCTTGCGGGCTGCGTGGTGAAGGTGACGCCCGGCAAAGGCACGATGATCGCCATGAACGTGCGCCTCGCGCACACGGTACTGAACCGCTGCAAGCCGCCGCACGACGGCGACATCCTCGTACCGGTTGGCCCCGTGTCAATCATGGGCACGACTGAAGTCACGGTGAAGTCACCCGACAAATACCAGATCAACGAGCGCGAGATCGCCCTGCTCATGGCAGAGGGCGAGAAACTGATCCCCGGCTTTGCCGGTTTCCGCCCCCTGCGCGCGTGGGCGGGCGTGCGGCCGCTGTTCGATCCGGACGAGACCGACAGGGGCGATACGC
The DNA here is from genome assembly GCA_046753805.1 of Anaerolineales bacterium. Classification (GTDB taxonomy): domain Bacteria; phylum Chloroflexota; class Anaerolineae; order Anaerolineales; family JBHHUI01; genus JBHHUI01. The sequence goes on along the minus strand of JBHHUI010000255.1, from coordinate 880 downwards.
GCAGCATTTCGCGCAGCCATCACGTCCTCAATCACCGCACACGCGACGGCGTGGCAGGGTTGCTGACCATCGTCGGCGGCAAGTTCACCACCATGCGGCTGATGGCCGAGCAACTGGTCGATGCGGCCTGCGCCGAATTGGACGTGACGGCGGAATGCCTGACCGCTGCGACACCCGCCGAGCCGGACGGGACGCGCCGGTACACGCTGCCGCAGCGGTTGCACGGCTACGAGGCGGCGCGCGGCGCGCGCTCCGCCGACAACGATCTAATGTGCGAATGCGAATTAGTCACCGAGGCGCAGGCGCGCGCCGCGCTGCAGCGCTCCGGCTCGCATGTTCTGAACGACCTGCGCCGCGATACACGCCTCGGCATGGGACCGTGTCAGGGAGCGTTCTGTGCGTACCGCGCCGCCGGGCTTGCGCACGAAACGCTGGAAATCGAGGCCGGCGTTGCGACCCGGTCGCTGGCGCAGTTTTTACAAGAACGCTGGAAGGGGCAGCGGCCCCTGCTGTGGGGGCAAAACCTGCGTCAGGCCGCGCTCGATCTACGCATCTATCGGGATGTGCTCGGCCTCGATCGGCTCCCGTCCGCGCGCAACATCGAAACGTACCCCACCGAAAAGACCTCGTGAGGCGCCCGACGGGAGGCTCATGCATGACCTCGTAGTCGTCGGCGCCGGGCTGTCCGGCCTGTATGCCGGCGCGCTGGCGGCGCGACAGGGGCTGGACGTGCACGTGGTCGCGCGCGGCCTCGGCGGCCTGCAGACGGGGACGGGCGCAATCAGCGTGCACGGCTACCACCGTCGGCGGCCACTCGCGCGCCCCAACCTCGACCGCTTCGAGGCCGACTTCCCCAATGAGCTATGGCAATCGGACCTGT
>JBHHUI010000254.1:0-5085 GCA_046753805.1 Anaerolineales bacterium | reverse complement strand
TTCGCGACAAGAAATTTGCCGAGCAAGCGCGCATGCAGGCGCTCTACAACTGGCTGCGCGAATCGATGGCTGAATTTGACGAGTCCCTCACCCAAGTGCGCTGATGCACGTCATCTGTACGGCCGGCCATGTTGACCATGGCAAGAGCACGCTGGTAGAGGCCCTTACAGGAACGCACCCTGACAGACTAAAAGAAGAACGCGAACGCGAGATGACCATCGATCTCGGGTTCGCGTGGTTGACCCTACCGAACGGCGAGCCGGTCGGCATTGTCGATGTACCCGGTCACCGGGACTTCATCGAGAATATGCTCGCCGGCGTCGGCGGGGTGGATGCTGCGCTGCTGGTCATCGCCGCCGACGAAGGTGTGATGCCCCAGACCCAGGAACATCTCGCCATCCTCGACTTGTTGCAGGTGCCGGCCGGGGTCGTGGCCCTCACCAAAGCCGATCTGGTTGAAGAGGAGGAATGGCTGCAGCTCGTTGCGGAAGAGGTGTCCGAAGCGTTGCAGGGCACCACACTGGAGGATGCGCCCATCGTGCCGGTTGCGGCAATTGGATCCCGGCGTGGCGTGAGCGACGTTCTGACGGCCCTCGCAGACTGTCTCGGCGCGCAACCGCAGAAACCGGATTTCGGGCAGCCGCGCTTGCCTGTGGATCGAGTCTTCACAATCTCCGGCTTCGGTACCGTGGTGACTGGCACCCTCGCCGGCGGCAGCCTGCGGGTTGGAGACGAAGTCACACTCTATCCCGAAGGGCGCAGCGCACGTATCCGCGGCCTGCAAACCCATAAGACAAAGCTGGAGACCGCCCAACCCGGCAGCCGCGTGGCGGTCAACCTCTCCGGGGTGGACAAGGCTGATGTGGAGCGCGGCGCGGTTGTCGCACGTCCAAACACCCTCTCGCCGACGCGTCGCATCGATGTCCACTTCCGCCATCTGGGCGAAGCCCATGGGACGCGCCCGCTCAAGCATAACGCCGAGGTCAAGTTTTTTGTCGGTGCGGCCGAGGTGATGGCGCGGGCGCGTGTTCTCGGACAGCGCGCCCTGCCGCCCGGCGAGGAAGGCTGGCTGCAGCTCGAACTGAGCGCGCCGGTGGCCGTCGGGCGGGGCGACCGATTCATATTGCGCCGTCCGTCGCCGCCGGCCACCATTGGCGGAGGGGTGGTTGTTGATCCCTATCCGCGACGCCGGCACCGCCTCAAAGACCCGGCCGTGATCGCCCGGCTCGAGACGCTGGCGCGCGGCACGCCGGGCGAGATGCTGCTGCAAGCTATCGACACCCAGGGACCGGGCGTGCTGTCGGCCGCCGTCGCGCGCGCGGGGCTCGACGAGGCTGCGGCGAAGTCCGCGCTGGACGAACTTCGCATGGCGGGGACGCTGCTCGCGCTGGACAGTAGTGCGCCGCTGCACCCCGCGTCGCCGACTCTCGTGACCTCCATCGCCGGCTGGAACCAATTTGTCGGGCGCGTCGAAGAGTTGCTGGCCGTCTATCATGCCGCCCAACCTCTGCGCACGGGTATGCCCCGCGAGGAACTAAAGAGTCGCCTTGGTTTTGACGCCAGGGTGTTCAATGCTCTCCTTGCCAAAGCGCACGCGGACGGTGTGCTTGTTACGAGCAAAGCCGCCGTCCGGTTGCCGGGACACGTGGTGAAGTTCAGTTCCGGGCAGCAACGCCGGGTCGATGCGTTATTGGACACGTTTGCTCGCAAACCGTATAACACGCCTTCGCGTAAAGATGCCATCGCCGCAGTCGGCGACGATGTGCTGGCGGCTCTTCTGGAGCAGGAGCAGCTCGTGGCAGAGGTGCTGTTTTCCGGGGAAACTTATGCGGAGATGGCGGCGCGCATCCGTGCTGCGCTGGAGGGCGGCCGGTCGCTAACCGTCGCGCAGGTGCGCGACATGTTTGGCACCAGTCGTAAATATGCGCTGGCGATGATGGAGCATCTGGATGCCGAGGGCGTCACCATCCGGCGCGGCGATGAACGGGTCTTGAGAGGGTAACGGCGGGTTGTTGGCAGCGAGGGCGTGGCAACCAACCAATTAATGGTCGGCGACAATCATGCCGCCGCGCCCCTACATGTTCCGGAATTTCCATTCGCCGCCGACCATGGTCCCCAGCACCTGTGCGGCGGCGATCTCCATCGGATCACATTCGTAGATGTCGCGGTCGAGTACGACCAGATCGGCCAGCAGGCCGGGGGCCAGCGCGCCCAACCGGTGCTCCATGCGGGCGGCATACGCCGGCCCGATGGTGTAAGCGTGTACAGCCTCGTCCACCGTCAGGCGTTGGGCAGGGTGCCATCCGTCGGGGCCGGGCGAGCCATCCGCCCGGCGGCGCGTCACGGCGGCATGGATTCCCAATAACGGACTGATCGGCTCCACCGGGGCGTCGCTGCCGAAAGCCAGCACGGCTCCGGCGTCGAGCTGGGCGCGCCAGGCATACGCGTTCGCGCTGCGCGCCCCCCAGTAGCGGTCTGACATCTCCATGTCCGATGTCGCGTGGATCGGCTGCATCGAGGCAATCACATCCAGTGCGCCGAGGCGCGCAAGGTCGTCTGGATGCAGAATTTGCACGTGTTCGGCGCGATGGCGGCGCGTGGCAGGGGGCTCGCCCCGCTCGGCTTCGTCGCGGCGTATGGCCGCAACCACGTCGAGCAGATCGTGGTTGGCGCGGTCGCCGATGGCGTGCACCGTCATGGCAAGTCCGTTGGCGCTGGCGCGGGCGGCGTACTCGTACAGTTCCTCCTTGTCCGTTACGACCATGCCCCGGTTGTCCGGCTCGTCTTCGTATGGATCGAGCATGGCGGCCGTGCGGGGACCCAGCGCGCCGTCCATGAAGACCTTAATGTTCCCCATCCGCAGCCAGTCGTCGCCCAGCCCGGAGCGCAGGCCAAGCCCGACGGCCTGATCGAGGTGCGCGACCGGCAGGTTCTTGACGACGCGCAGGCCGAGCGACGCCTCGTCGCGGAGCAATTGGAATGCGACGAACGCGGAACGGCCGTCGAAATCATGCAGGCCTGTCAAACCGAGCCGCCAGCACTGTTCCTGCGCGGCGTGCATAGCGCGCGCCAGTTCCGCTGGCGACGGCTCAGGCATGACGGCTTTGATAAGCCCGGAGGCGCGTTCGAATAATATCCCGTTTGGCTCGCCAGCGGCGTCGCGCCCGATGGCGCCGGCGTCGGGGTCCGGAGTGTCGCGCGTCACGCCGGCGCGCTGGAGGGCCATCGAATTTACCCAGCACATGTGCAAGGATTGGGCCGTCAGGTACACCGGGTGTGCGGGGGCGACGTCGTCCAGATCGGCCGCCGAAGGGAAATCTCCCTCCCAGGCTATCTGGTTCCAGCCATGGCCGAGAATCCATTCACCCGCCGGTAGCTCGGCGGCGCGCGCCGCAACCCGGTTTAGCACCGCTGCCAGGGTGGGCAATCGCACGTTTAGCAAACCACGCGCGCGGGTGAAGCCTTCGAAGTGACAGTGTGCGTCGGTAAGGCCGGGGATCACCACGCGCCCGCCGAGGTCAACCCACTCCGTGTCCGGACCGGCCAGTGGGCGCATGTCATCGTCCGAACCGCATGCTACGATCTCTGCGCCACGCACGGCCAGCGCGGAGACGACGCCCATTTCGCTCTGGGTGTGAATCTTGCCGTTGACGAGGATCAGATTGGGATGCAGGTAGGTGGTCATTACGTCTCCGGGCCTCCGAGGTCTATGAGACTCAGAGGTCTCCATGTTGTTTAATCCACAATCCAGAGTTCTTCCTGTGGCGTGCTCAACCATTCCACGCCGTCGTCGGTCACGAGCACGTTTTCTTCCAGGTACATATAGCCGCGGCCCTCGACGAATACGCCCAGTTCGACCGCGAAACAGTTGCCGGACTCGATAACGCCGAACGGGGTCTGCCCGTATCGGTCCCAGCGCGGGCCGAGCGTCGTCGCGCCGTCGTGCGCGCTGCGCCCGATATGGTGCCCAAACGCGTGCAGATATTCTGGATAGCCGTGCGCGACGATGTACGCGCGGGCGGCGGCATCCACTTCCCAGCCGCGCGCGCCCGGCGTGAGCGCCTCCACACCGGCGAGCAGCGCCCCGCGTGCGACATCCCAGGCGTGCTGCACGTCGTCGGGGATAGGCGGCTCGCCCGCTGCCGGCAAATACCACATGCGCTGCAAGTCGCTGCAGAACCCATTCTGCTGCACCCCGAAGTCGAAGTGAAGCAGATGACCACTCTGGGTGATCAGTTCACCCGGCCCGGCATGGCCGATGGCCGTGTCCGGCCCGGTATTCACCGCCGGGCAGAAGTCCCAATCCCAGGCAGTTTCCAGATTGAGCTCCTGCACGCGGTCGTGCAGATAGGCCGCCAACTCCTGCTCCGTCAGTCCCGGTTCGATCCGTTCGGCGACTTCGCCGTAAAGCATTTCGGTAGTGCGGATGGCCTGCCGAATGCGGGCGATCTCGGCGGGGGTCTTGCGGCCCCGTAAACTGCCGAGGAATGACTCGGCGGACTCGACGTAGTCGGCGTAGCCGGCCTCGTCCAAGATATCCAGCAACAGTTTGTACATGCCGTGCGTCAGTCCATCAGCGGCGGGGTCGCCGGTGGATACATTGACGGCGATGCGTTTGGGGTCCAGGCGTTTGACGGCCTCGGTCAGCGCCGGCCGGATTGATTCGTCATATGGAACGATTTCCGTGTACGCGCTGGTGCGTTTCAAGTTCTCGACATCGAAGCGGCCGACGACCGCCATGCGGTCGCCGGTACGCGACACGAGAAAGGCTGACTGCCAAACCATGTCGAATGGGCATACGAGTGGGAATGCCGGATCGCGGAGCAGCATGGTCTCGCGTACAAACGTGATCCACAGGTCAACCCCGTGCTGCTGGAGCAGCTGCACGGCCTGGTCGAGTTTCTCAATTGTGATCTGCGCGTCAGACGGGGTCATGTCCGGTTCCGATACTTAACGCAACGGCGTAAAGACGCTGGGACGCAAAGAATAACCTGAACCTTTGCGTCAAAACTCGCTGTGTAATTGAACTCGCTGAGGCTATTGATGTACGACACACCCTCTCTCCCCATCCCCCTCTCCCGCCCA
>JBHHUI010000253.1:0-5101 GCA_046753805.1 Anaerolineales bacterium | reverse complement strand
CCAGCCGCGCGAGAGAAAGATGCGGTCGTACACCGCCGCCACGATCACCGCCGTGCACATCACCGCCTTGCTGCCCATGCCCAGGGCGCAAATGGCGACAGCGGCCAACGCCCACCCCCACCGGTTCGCCGCGGCGGCGCGCTGCTGGCGCTGCCCCAGCCCATCAGCGTGAACAGGGGAAACAACTTCAGCCCGGTCGTTTCCCGATTGAGCTTGGTCAATGTTGCCATTCTGTACCTCCTTGAAACAAGTCGCCCGCAGGTACGCGGGCGCGATCCATGAATGGTTCTAAGATATGGGAATCGGCGCTGAAATGCGGAAACGGTTTGGTGACGGTTTGGTGACGGTTTGGCGCTGCGGCGTCGCTTCAAGCTACGCCGGCAACCTGGGTCAAGCGGGGGAGTTCAACGCGGGGGGTGCGAGCGGATCGTGGGGGTCAGGCGTAATGGGGGCAGCAGGGCGCGCCACCCGTAGCGACGCAGCCTTCCCGATTTATTCGGTCGGGACGACCAACACGCTCGCCCGAACCCGGTGACGAAGGTCGTTGATAACTGAACCGTGGATCAGATCGGAGACGCCGGAATGGCCATGGCTCCCTACAATCACAACATCTGCGTTGGTTTCGTTGATCATGCGGGCAAGTTCAGGTACGGGGTTTCCCGTTCCCAAACGCCATTCCGTTGTGATTCCGGCCTCGCGCATATTTGCGGTCAGTTCTTCTAAGCGCGCCTGGTCCCGTCGTATTTCAAGGTCTTCACCCTCTGCGCCCAGGGTGCGCGCCACGGGACTCTCGACCACATGCAACAGCACGAGTTGTGCATTGCCCATGCTCACAAATCGCAGACTTTCCGCCAGTAGTTTTTCCTCTGCGCCGGAGAAATCCAGGGCGACCGCGACGCGCTGGTAGGGTTGTGGCGGCTCGATATCTAACAGGGCCATTACAAGTTCCTTGTGAACGCCGCCTCGCCGAGGCCACACGATCTGCGGCATGCGCGTTTGCAGCCACGAATGCGACGTGATGTAGATAAGCAGGAATCCCAGCGCTGCTGCCAGCGGGACGACCGTGATTCGAAGGATCCATGCGCTGTTTCCGGCCTCGCTCATCCAAACTGCGATCTCGTCGATGACCAGTTTTACGTTTAGCAACAGGATGACGCCGGCTGCCGTCCAGGCTAGCGCCTGCAACCAGGGGCGAATACTGAACTCGCCCATACGCCGCTTGTCAGCCACTGCATGAATGAGCGGGATGATGGCGAAAGGCAGCTGCAGCGAGAGGATCACCTGGCTCAGTACCAGCATGGCGCTTGTGGCGTTCTCGCCGAAGTATGCGATGACTGCCACAGCCGGGACGACCGCCAGCGAACGCGTGATCAGGCGGCGCAGCCATGGACGGATACGCAGGTTCAAATATCCTTCCATGACAATCTGGCCGGCGAGCGTACCGGTGATCGTAGAGCTTTGACCCGATGTCAGGAGAGCGATTGCGAAAGCAATCGGCGCAATGGAGGCGCCCAGCAGCGGTTTTAGAAGTTGATGGGCGTCTTGAATTTCGGCAACTTCGAAATAGCCATGCCGGTAGAATACCGAGGCCGCCATCACCAGGATGGCTGCATTCACAAAAAATGCGAGGTTCAGGGCGATACTGGTGTCGATGTTATTCCATCGGATCGCATCCTTGATCTCGTTGTGCGTGCTACCCGTTTTGCGCGTTTGCACCAGCGAGGAGTGCAGGTACAGATTGTGGGGCATGACCGTCGCGCCCAACATGCCGATGGATATATACAGGGCAGAGGCATCGGGAAGCGAGGGAACAAAGCCCTGCAAGATGCCGCCCCAGTCCGGTTGCCCCAGGAGTATCTCGATCAGAAAAGCCACGCCGATTGTGCCGACCAGCGCAATCACCACGCCCTCCAATTTGCGGATGCCCACGTGTGAGAGTAGGAGCAGCAACAACGTGTCGAGCGCCGTCAGGATCACTCCATAAATGAGCGGCAGCCCGAATAGCAGTTGCAGCGCGATGGCGGAGCCAAGCACCTCCGCCAGGTCGGTTGCCGTGATGGCAATCTCGGCCAGGATGTAGAGCGGGATATTGATGATGGGCGGATATTCTTCGTGGCAGACCTGCGCCAGGTCCCGGCGGCCGACGATGCCCAGCCGCGCAGCGAGCGTTTGCAGCAGGATGGCCATCATATTCGACATCAATAGCACCCAGATCAGGGTGTAGTTATAACGGCTGCCGCCGGCGATATCCGTCGCCCAATTGCCGGGGTCCATGTACCCAACCGCAGCCATCAACGCCGGGCCGGTTATCGCAAACCACTTGCGCCACCAGGTAGCGCGCGCGGGAACCACCACGCTTGCATGGACCTCGGAAAGCGAATCGTATCTTTCTGGCGGTTGGGATGGCTTATCCATGAACTATCTTCGGCAAGTCGGGGCGCTTGGGCAACTGTGGATTTTACTGTAAATGCAACTACTCAGCCCGGAAAAGTCACAGCGGGGATTAGGGGATTTGGGGATGATTTTCCGGTAAGCGATATCCAATTTCCTTAATCCCCCGAAAGCCCCGCCATACTTTATTCTGCCCAGGCTGGGTAGTTACCTGTAAATCAGGCGAGTGAGCGCGCACCGCTGCAGCAGCACCGCGACTCTTGCCAGAGGAGGACTTTGAGGAACGGCGTTTCGACTCCACGCCGTTTGGCCGGCGGCCTGAATCGCCGCCAAGCAGCCAGTTGAGTAGAATCCGCAGCGCGGCCGGCCTCGGACTTCCGAGGCTGCCAGCATTGGTAGCACTTACGCGGCGTCGTCAGGGTGCGGCAGCACCTGTGCAATCAAGGCATCGTCTACTGGCTGTCCGTCTGCCAGCAACTGGCGATACTTGACGAAGTCGATTACATCGCGCCCGGTCTGTTTGCGCGAGTTGAACGCGTGGAAACCCATAAACGCTTCCGTCGCCATGTTGGCCGCCAGCCAGTGCCGGTTGGGCAGCTTCGCGATGTCCCAGAAGTACTTCTTCTTCATGCGAATACCGTCCACGGACTTGATCAGGCAATGCGGCATCAAGTTCGTAAACGTCCACACGAGTTCATCGACAGCCGCGTCCAGTTTGCTAAAATCCGTCTCGGCCTGCTTCATGAGGGCGCGGGCTTCGACGGCCGCATCACCCGTCACGAATTCGCCATACACGATCTCACCCTCGTCCACGTAGCGGTCGCTGATGACCAACGGGTTGCGGATGAACGCCCCATCGCGCTTGAGCACCGGCGTCACTTTGCTGATGAGGCCCAGGCGCTTCATCTTGTACGCACTCCACATCTCACACGAAATGCAATTCCACATGGCGTCTTCAATGGTGAGATACCAGGGCAGGAAGTCGCTCGAACCGCCATCCGGCGCAGACCCATGTCTGGGACCAGCCTGACCGAATACAGCCATATCCGATGCGAGCGTCAGATCGCAGGCCATGCCGATCTCCTGCCCGCCGGCGACGCGCATGCCGTTGACGCGGCAAATGGTGGGTTTCTTGCAATTCAGGATGGCGTCTACCATGCCGTTAAACAGGTCAATGTACGCGCCGTATTCGAATGGCTTGCCCGCGTAATACTCGGCATATTCCTTCGTGTTGCCGCCCGTACAAAACGCCCGGTCGCCTACCGCGGTGAAGACGACGGCCACAACGCTGCGGTCCATCGACGCGCGATGGAAGCCCGCGATGACGCCTTTCACCATCTCAGTGGTATACGAGTTGTATTGCTGCGGGTTGTTTAGAATGATCCAGGCCGTATTCAGGCCCTCCGGCGTTTCGCCGTTTGGGCCGACGACCGGCCGCAATTCGTAATTGACGCACGGTGGTTCCGCACCGAAGTGCTCGTCGCCCCACAGGTCGTGGTCTTTGATCTCATCGTCGCGGGGTAACCACTCCAGGGTCGCACCGTTCTGGCTCATCGTGTCCTCCTCTGAAAAAAGGCTGCGCCGCTATACACTAGCGCAGATCGAATCGGGATCATTGCGCGCCGCGTCCAGCGCCGCTTTGACCAGGTTGTGGGCTGCCGGTGGATCACTGCCCAGCTGTCGTTTCAGCTCTGAGAGTGTTGTGCGTAGACAAGCCAGACCGCGCGCCCGCACATCGCCGTACCCGCGTGCCCGCACGGCCAACTCGGCGACGCCGCGCCCGAGGTCATAATCAACCGCAGCCGCGGCCTTGACAGCCTGCAACCATTCTTCGATGGCTGCCTGTTCGTGGGCATAGGTCAGCGAGCGACGGCGCAACGGTTTCAGCGCGGCCATCGTTTTGAGCACGCCATAGCCCAGCGGCGATGAGGTGCGCCAGCGCAAGGGTACGCTGCGCCCGATGCCGTCCGGCAGCAACTTCCCCAGCCCGGCCGGCAGCACGCCGATGGTCTCATTGCGGCTTGGGCTAAGATAGTCGAAGACGTCCACAGGTTCGTGCGGCTGTGCGCCGACTTCCGCGCGGATGCGCGCCAGACGGCCCTTGCGCGTCTTCAGTTGCGCCACGCGGATGGCGTCCTCGTACGTCATCCAGGCGGCGAGGCGGCGTGCGGTCTCATGCGTGAGGCGATAATTTCGTGCAGCGCCGCCCTGAGCAGTATCGGTTGTCACGATCTGCCGCAGGCGCTCGAGGTACAGCCTCGCATAGTCCAGACCGTCATAATCCACCAAGCGCGCCAGCGCATGACCCAGCAATGGGCGCAACGTCTCAGGAAAAGATTGTAATCCCGTGGCGAAGCCATCGGGCGCGCTATCGTAAACCAGTTTTGCCTCCGTCTTGTGTTGTGGGCCTGGGTCCCGGGCAATGGTCAGGCCGGCCTCGTACCCAGCCAGGTTCGCCGTCACGGCCAACCCGCGGCCTTCGATCGCCGCCCGCCCATCGCCTTCTGAGAGTGGGAGCACGCCGCACCCCACAATAGCTCCAAATAGCACGGCGTTGAGCTGGCTCGCGCCGGCGGCTCGCACGCGGATGGTGTGCGCGGCGGCGCCCTCCAGAGCGTTGAGGATGGGTTGCGCCCTAACGATGCCGTCGCCGGCAACGGACTTTTCGGCGGTGCTGAAGATGCGCTCCGCGCTCGTAATAACGGTTGTG
>JBHHUI010000252.1:0-5102 GCA_046753805.1 Anaerolineales bacterium | reverse complement strand
GTGCGGGAGGGCGCGCTGCGCGTGGACGGGTACGACGTGCGGCAGGTCACGCGCGCCAGCCTACGCTCGCAACTCGGCGTAGTGCTGCAGGACACGTTCCTCTTCAATGGCGCCATCGCGGACAACATCCGTTATGGCAAGCTGGAGGCGACGGACGCAGAAGTCCGCGCCGCTGCCGAGGCGGTCGGCGCGGACGAGTTCATCATGCGCCTCGAGGACGGCTACCAGAGTGAGGTGGGCGAAAACGGCGGCAACCTGAGTGTGGGACAGCGGCAACTGATCTCGTTTGCGCGCGCCCTGCTGACCGACCCGCGCATTCTAATCATGGACGAGGCCACCAGCAGCGTGGATACCGCGACGGAGAAGCAGATCCAGCGCGCGCTCGACACGCTGCTGGAGGGGCGCACCAGCTTTGTGATTGCGCATCGGTTGAACACGATCGTGAACGCCGACCAGATTGTGGTGCTCGACCACGGCCGCATTGTGGAGCGCGGCACGCACGAGGAGCTACTCGCGCGCGCGGGTCGTTATTACGACTTGTATACGATGCAGTGGGCGCAGGCTGATCGAGACGGGAGATTGGAGACGGGCGAGGACACAGCCCTCGGAGGTCTTCACTCCGAACACGGTGGTGTGCCAAAGCGCAAACCTCCGAGGTCCTGAGGTTCAGGCTTTCCCGCGCCAGAGTAACCACACCGCCAGCGCCGTCCACCCAATCGACCCGATCCGCCCAACGGGCAGTGGCCCGAGCACCGGGTTCGGGTTGCCATTTGTCAAGTCCGGTCTGCACAGAGAATGACCTGAGAACTCCGGGTTGCCTCCGCAATCTCTCTGTACTAAAGGTCGTCCATAAAAGCGCGCAGTTCGTCCGGCAGGCGCACTGGCCGCCCGCTCGCCCGATCCAGCACACAGAACGACTGCGTGGCGCGAGCTGCAACTTCGCCCGTCTCGGCAATAGTGAACTCCGCCCCCAGAAAAGCGCGCGAGCGCTGTAACTTTGTGGTCCACATGCGCCCGCGCACGGTCTGCGGCAGGTGCGGCTGCGCCAGGTAATCGATCTGCGTGCTCAACAACACCGGCACTCGCCCGCGAGCGAGGATGTCCCCGAGCGGCAGCGACCGGTTGAGCATCTCCAACCGCAAATCCTCAAGCCAGCGGATATAGACGATATTGCTGACATGACCGCCAAAGTCGATTTCGTAGGTGCGGATAACAAAGTCTAGTTCTATGTTCATCGCTCGTCACATTGGGAGGGGAATGGCTCACGGATACTTACACTGGCACACCGGCTCAAATGCGGCAAGTCACAATCCATATACTCACTCCTGAATCGCATTCTCGGCGGCCGGCCCAGGCCTGGTACGATGCAGATGGGATATTATCATTAGACGCAGTGGATACTCCAATTACACACATCATAAAGAGGTTCCATTGACTGACCAACGCTATTCCACCTGGTTCATCGTCGTCGTCGCATTCTTCCTCACGACGCTGATCGTCTCGAACATCATCGCCGTCAAGCTCGTGACCATTTTCGGATACGCCGTACCGGCGGGCATCATCATCTTTCCCATCAGCTACATCTTCGGAGACATCTTGACCGAAGTGTACGGGTATGCAAAGGCGCGGCGGGTCATCTGGCTTGGATTCGGATGCAACCTGTTCGCCGTCGTCGCCATCTGGGTCGGTGGACTGCTCCCGGCGGCGCCATTCTGGACTGCCGGCGAATTCGGCGATCCGGCATCCGCGCAGCAGGCGTATATGGCCATCCTCGGGTTTACGCCGCGGCTGCTGGCCGCTTCTTTCGTAGCATATCTGTTCGGGGAGTTTTTGAACTCATTCGTGCTTGCGAAACTGAAGCTCCGCACGGCCGGCCGCTTGCTCTGGCTGCGGACGGTGGCCTCCACGCTCGCCGGGCAGCTGGCCGATTCGGGCGTCTTCATCCTGATCGCATTTGGCGGCCGGCTGCCGTCGAGCGTCCTCGGGCAGTTAGCGCTGACGCAATGGTTGTTTAAATCGGCCTACGAGGCTGCGGTAACGCCGCTCACCTATGCGGTTGTCAATTTCCTGAAACGCGTGGACGGCGTGGACTACTACGACCGCGAAACCAACTTCAACCCACTGGCGCTGGCCGAATAGGCCGGCCCCCAAGAAAGGGCGCGCATGTTAACCTGGCAAACCTATGCCATCGGCACAGCCATTGCGCTGGCGACGGCTGACTTCTTCGTGAAGCTCACCTCTGGTCGAATCTCCAACGGCGTCGCCATGTTCGTCTTCGGCGTCTGTACGTTTGTCATGAGCAGCGGCTACCTGCTCTGGCAGCGCGCCAGCGGCGTTCCGCAGCACGCTCAGGGCGTCGGCGTGCTGACCGCCATCGGCGTGGGAGTTTTCTTCAGCCTCGTGACCATCGGTTTGTACACAGCGTTCAGCTTGGGCGCGCCCGTTTCGGTGGCGTCTCCGGCCGTGCGAATCGGCGGCCTGACGCTGGTGAGCATCGCCGGCATACTGTTGCTGCGGGAGGCGCTCACAGTGCGCTACATCGTCGGCATGGCGCTGGCGCTGGCAGGGGTGTACCTGATCATCACGCGGTGACCACGACCTCCGAAGCTCAGAGACCTCACAGGTCGCGCTTATCGCCGACGCTTCCAAAAGCCCCGACTCTCTGATAAGATGAGACCTGCACCCCTCGGGTTGTCATTTCGCGACCCCGGCGCAAGTGGCCGGGGTCGTTGTTTGTAAAGAAAGCGTCAGACTGCTATGCAACAAGAACGCAAAGACCTGCGCAACATCGCTATCATCGCCCACGTGGACCACGGCAAGACCACGCTCGTGGACGGCATGCTGCGCCAGGCGCGTGTGTTTCGCGCCAATCAGCAGGTGGCCGAACGCGTGCTCGACTCGAACGATCTGGAGCGCGAGCGCGGCATCACGATCCTGTCGAAGAATACCGCCATCTCCGTGCCCGCGCCGCACGGGGCCGGCGAGGTCAAGATCAACATCGTCGATACGCCGGGCCACGCCGATTTCGGCGGCGAGGTCGAGCGCGTGCTCAACATGGTGGACGGCGTGCTGTTGTTGGTGGACGCCGCCGAAGGGCCGATGCCTCAGACCCGTTTTGTGCTGCAGAAGGCACTGGCGCTGGGACACCGCGCCGTCGTCGTCATCAACAAAGTCGACCGCAAGAACGCCGACCCGGCGCGCGCGCTCAACCAGACCTTCGATCTGTTCATCGATCTGGGCGCCACCGAAGAGCAGGCTGACTTTGCCGTGGTATACGCCAACGCACTGGCCGGGCAGGCGGGCATGGGCACGGAACTGGGGTCGGACCTGCAGCCGCTCTTCGCTGCGATCCTGCAACACGTTCCGGCGCCGAACGTTGACCCGGGTGCGCCGCTGCAGCTCCTGGTGACGAATCTCGGCTACGACACCTATCGTGGCATGACGGCCGTTGGCCGCATCCATGCCGGCACGCTGCGCGCCGGCCAGTCCGTGGCGCGGGTACGCTTGAACGGAGAGACCGGGCCCGAGCGGGCGCGCTACCTGTACATGTTTCAGGGCCTGGAGCATGCGGCGGTCGACGAAGCCCACGCCGGCGACATCGTGGCGATTGCCGGGCTGACCGACATCTCCATTGGCGAGACGCTGGCCGACCCGGCGGAGCCGCGCGCATTGCCGGCAATCACGGTGGAAGCGCCAACTGTACGAATGACGTTTGGAGTCAGTACCTCGCCCCTTGCCGGGCGCGAGAGCCGCTGGAGCACTTCGCGCCAGTTGCGTGAGCGGCTGTTCAACGAGCTGCGCAAGAATATCGCGCTGCGCGTCGATACCACCGACAGCGCCGACACATTCGTCGTCTCCGGCCGCGGCGAGCTGCACCTGGCGATCCTGATCGAAACCATGCGGCGCGAGGGATACGAGTTCCAGGTGGCGCGCCCGGAGGTGATCTATCAGACCGACGCTGACGGCGCGTTGCTCGAACCATTCGAAGACGTGTACATCGAGACCAGCGCCGACACCATGGGCGCGGTCGTCGAAATGCTCGGCGCACGGCGCGGGCAGATGGTGGACATGCACGAGAACGCCGACGGCAGCGTGCGGCTTACGTATTACGCGCCCACGCGCGGCCTGCTCGGTTTTCGGTACCAGTTTCTCACTGCCACGCGTGGACGCGGCACCGTACACACCGTTTTCCGCGATTACGCGCCGCAAGCCGGCGCGATCCACTCGCGCACCTTCGGCTCGCTCGTCGCGCGCGAACAGGGCGCGACGACAACGTACGCGTTGCTCAACGCCGAGGCGCGCGGCCGTCTGTTTGTCGGCCCGGGGGTGGAAGTTTACGAGGGCATGGTCGTCGGCGAGCACCAGCGCCCCGGGGACCTATCGATCAATGTGTGCAAGGCAAAGCATCTGACCAGCATCCGCCAGTCGTTCAAGGAAATTGACGCGCGGCTGTCGCCGCCCCGACAAATGAGCCTCGACGAAGCCATTGAGTACCTGGGCGACGACGAGTTGCTCGAAGTCACGCCGCAGAACTTCCGCATCCGTAAAAAAATTCTGGACACGGAAGCGCGCAGCAAGCAGAGCAAGCGCGCCAAAGAACTGCTGCAAGCCTGATGCTCACGCGCGGGCATATTGCTGCTCCAGCGCGTCCACCTGCGCCAGGCAGGCGTTATCCTCTTCGTTCGGAACGTATGCCGTGCCGAACCACGCATCCAATATTTCGCGCGCTATCACCTCGGGCGTGCGGCGCAACGACAGGCACAGCACGTTTGCGTTATTCCACAGCCGCGCTCCACGAGCCGTTTCAGCGTCGTCGCAAAGCGCCGCCCGAATGCCGGGCACTTTGTTGGCCGCCATACTGACGCCTGTGCCCGTCCAGCAGAATAGAATGCCTTCGTCGGATCGGCCGCCGGCCACCTGCTCGGCCACCCGGCGCGCCACCTCCGGCCAGTACTGCTGATCGTTCACGAGCGGCCCGAACAATTCCACTTCATGGCCGCGTTTTTCAAGCTCCGCCACGACGGCGTCCGTTAAGTGTGTGCGTTCATCTGAGCCGACAGCTATTCTCATTCCACGCTCCTAATCTGGTTGCTCTCTGCCGG
>JBHHUI010000251.1:0-5104 GCA_046753805.1 Anaerolineales bacterium | reverse complement strand
GACCTATACGCGACCGTCGATCGGGTGGTCGGGCAGCTGGGGGAACTGAGTGCGTCCGCGCTCCGCATTTGTAAGCAGGCGCTCGTCCGCAGTTACAACGGCTGGGAAGCGCTGCCGGACGTGGAGCGCCTGTACCTCGACGACCTGATGGCGCTGGACGATACCGGCGAAGGATTGGCCGCGTTCCTTGAGAAACGCGCGCCAGTCTGGAACCACACGTAAGTTGAGCCCATGAGCTCCACGGAATTCATCGCAAAGTCGCCAGGACGCAGCAACGCCGGAGGCTGGTGCGGCGTAATCGGCCGCATGCGATTCCTCACGTCCTGGCGTCCCTGCCCATTGACGTTAAGGAATCCATCCACCCGCGATTATCGCAACTGAGGGGTACCATGCGAGCAGCCATCTTTTACGGCCCGGACCAGCCTCTGCAAGTTGAGGACGTGCCCACACCCGACCCGCAGGCTGGCGAGCTACTTGTCAAAGTCGCCGGCTGTGGTGTTTGCCACACCGACCTCCACTACACCGATCATGGCGTGCCGACGTTCAAGAAGCCGCCGCTGATCCTGGGGCATGAATGCACCGGCACGGTTGCCGGACTTGGCGCCGGAACCGACGCGTTTCGTGAAGGCGACCGGGTGATGCTCCCGGCTGTGTACGGCTGCGGGCAGTGCCGCATGTGCCGTCTCGGGCGCGAGAACGTGTGCGAGCGCATGGTCATGTTCGGAAATCATGTAGACGGCGCTTACGCCGAATACGTGATCGCGCCCGCCAAGGACGTGATCCCGCTGCCAGACGAGATTCCACTCGTGGAGGGCGCGATCATCGCCGACGCAACCACGACACCCTACCACGCGGTCGTCAACCGGGGTCGCGTGCAGCCCGGCGATCGGGTGGTGGTGATCGGCTGCGGCGGTCTCGGACTCAATGTCGTGCAGATCGCCGCCGCCATCGGGGCGCAGGTCGTGGGGGTGGATATCGTTGCCCAGAAACTGGAATGGGCGCGTCAGTTTGGCGCAACCGAGACCCTTGACAGCGGTGCGTTTGAGCGGCCGGACAAGGAACTTCGCAAGCTCACCGGCGGCGGCGCCGATGTGGTGTTTGAATGCATCGGCAATCCGGTCACGCAACAACTGGCGTTCGCGGCCGTGCGTCCGGGTGGGCGATTCGTAGTCGTCGGTTTCGCCGAGAAGCCGCTGCAACTCAATAGTGGTCGTGTCATGTTCCACGAAATCGAGATCATCGGCTCGCTCGGATGCCGCGCCGTCGATTACCCGCGCGTACTCGAACTCGCGCGTCGCGGCAAGATCAAGGTTGCGGAACTGGTCACGGCCCGGTTCCCACTGGACGAAATCAACACCGCCTTCGATATGCTGCGGCGCGGCGAGGGCATCCGCTCGGTGATTGTGCCGTAGCTTTGGACCTCCCGAGTTCCCCTGGGCCTCGGAGAACTGGTTTGGAGATACACCGTGAAAGATAGCTTGGCTGTCGGCCTTTCTACCTCCGTCCGTATCACAGTGGACGAGGCGCGCACAATTGACTTCATGGGCGATGAGGCGCGCGTCTATGCCACACCGGCGCTCGTGCGCGATGTGGAGACGACCTGCCGCAACTTGCTGCTGGAACATGTCGATCCGGGCGAAGACTCGGTCGGCGTGCGCATCGAACTCGACCATCTCGCTCCGACGCTGCTCGATATGTGGGTCGAGATCACTGTGGAACTTGTCGAACTCGACGGGCGGCGCGCGACCTTCAAAGTGACGGCGCGCGACGCCGTGGAAACAGTGGCGCGCGGGCGGCACGTGCGTTTCGTGGTGGATGTCGCCAAGAGCGCCGCGCGCTTCCAAAAAAAGGCCGAGAAGGCCGCCGCGGCATGACCACCAAAACCGTCTCTACCTATTGTTATCAGTGCGTCGCCGGACCGGACCTGCTGACGGTCAAGGTCGAGGATGGCGTCGCAACGGAGGTGCAGCCCAACTTTGCAGCGATGGGCGTCCACCCGGCCAACGGCACGGTGTGCGTGAAGGCCTTTGGTTTGGTAGAGAAGACCTACAACCCGCGCCGCGTGCTAAGCCCGATGAAGCGCACAAATCCGAAGAAAGGTCGCGAGGAAGACCCCGGATTTGTGCCGATTGAATGGGATGAGGCGCTCGACCTGGTTGCATCGAAACTCGCAGCCATTCGAGCCGAGGGGTTGGTCGATGCCTCCGGCTACCCGCGCGTCGCGGCCAGCTTTGGCGGCGCGGGCACGGCTGTGGCCTACATGGGCACATTTCCGGCCTTCCTGGCGGCCTGGGGCCCGATTGATATGAGCTTCGGCAGCGGGCAGGGGGTCAAGTGCTACCATTCCGAGCATCTCTACGGCGAACTCTGGCACCGCGCATTCACAGTGTGCGCCGACACGCCGCTGTGCGAGTACAACATCTCGCTCGGCGCAAACATCGAAGCCTCCGGCGGTGTGTGTGGGGTGTGGCGCCACGCCGATGCGCGTGAGCGCGGCATGAAGCGGGTGCAGGTCGAGCCGCACATGTCTGTGACCGGCGGCTGCTCGGCGGAGTGGGTGCCCATCCGGCCAAAGACTGACCCGGCTTTCCTGCACGCGCTCTTGCACGTGCTGCTGTATGAGACCCCGCGCGACCGGCTGGATATTGCCTTCCTCAAGGAGCGCACGTCGTCGCCGTATCTGATCGGCCCACACGGCTACTACCTGCGCGATCCGGAAACGCGCAAGCCGCTGCTGTGGGATTTGAAAACCGCGCGCGCGGTCTCCTTTGACGCGCCCGACTGTGATCCCGCGCTGGAAGGCGAGTTCACGGTGGACGGCGTCGAAGTCGGCGCCGACAACGAGTTGTGGGATCACGCCGGCGTGCGATGCCTTCCCGCATTTGCAAAGCTCGTGGCGCACGAGGCGGGGTACACCCCGGAATGGGCGTCGCAAATCTGCGACGTGCCCGCGACGACAATGCGCCGCATCGCCAACGAGTTCCTCGACCATGCCCACATCGGCGAGACGATCGAGATCGAAGACCGCGAACTGCCCTTCCGACCGGTTGCGATCACTCTCGGCAAGACGGTGAGCAATGGTTGGGGCGGCTACGATTGCGCCTGGGCGCGCACGTTGCTGGCCTGTCTTGTCGGCGCGCTCGACGTGCCCGGGGGCACGCTGGGCACGACGGTACGCCTTAACCGCCCGGCCAAAGATCGGCAGAGCAGCGTAGTACCTGGCCCCGATGGCTTCATGGAATATCCGTGGAACCTCACCGACAAAGAAGGCTGGTTGCCCCGCCCGACGGTAAGACACGGCTATCGCACGTTGGTGCCGCTCTCGGCTGACTCCCCGTGGAGTCAGGCGCTCGGGCCGACGCACCTGGCATGGATGCAGCAGCGCGAGCCGCTCCCGCACTGGCCGGAACCGACCATGCCCGACCTGTGGTTTGTCTATCGCACCAACCCCGCCATTTCGTTTTGGGATACGGGCAAGGTCAGCGACGCGATGGCGAAGTTCCCGTTTGTAGTGGGGTTTGCGTACACGCTTGACGAGACGAACTGGATGGCCGATGTACTGCTGCCGGAAGCGACTGATCTGGAGAGCCTGCAGCTGTACCGCATCGGCGGCACCAAATACATTGAGTACTTCTGGGATCATCAGGGTGTTGCCCTCCGGCAACCGGCCGTGTCCCCGCAGGGCGATATCCGCGACTTCACGTGGATCGCGACGGAACTGGCGCGGCGCACGGACCTGCTGGCAAAGTACAACAAAGCCATCAACCGTGGCGCGACGAGCGTGGCATTGCGCGGCGAGGGCTACGACTTCAGTCTCAGCGAGACGGAAGCGCACGCGCCGGAGGAAATCTGGGACGCCGTCTGCCGCGCCGCCAGCGCCGAAATCACGGATGGGGAGGCGAGTGACGGACTGGATTGGTATCGTGAGCATGGCTTCCGCGTGCGGCCCTATTCCCGCCTGAAATGGTATCTCTACCCCGAAATCGTGGACAAGGGTCTACGCTTCGAGATGCCGTATCAGGAGCGGCTTTTCCGGGTGGGGCAGCAACTGCGCAACCGGTTGCACGAGCAAGACATTGAATGGTGGGATCACCAACTGGGAGAGTATGAACCGCTTCCAACCTGGCGCGACTTTCCGGGCCAGATTAAACAAGCCATGGCAGACAACTTTGCCAGTGGCGAAGCGCAATATCCGTTCTGGCTTCTAACGGCGCGCAGCATGCAATTTGCCTGGGGTGCAAACGTGGGCGTGCCGCTCATGAGCGAAGCGGCCGGCAATGTCAAGGGCCATCGCGGCATCGTCATCAATACGGCCCAAGCGGCTGAACTCGGCATCCACGACGGAGATTTGATCGAAGTGCGCTCGGCCTTGCGCGCCACCCGCGGCCGGGCGGTGCTGCGACAGGGTATCCGGCCGGATACGGTGTTGATGGTCGGTCAATTCGCACACTGGGCGACGCCCTTTGCAAAGGACCTGGACACTCCGAGTATGAACCCGCTCGTGCCCATGCTGATGGACTTGACCGACGCGACCGGTTCGGCGGCCGACATTGTTCCGGTGGACGTCGCTCGCGTGGGCGGCCCGCGATGACGCGCTATGTGATGGTCGCAGACCTGCGTCGCTGTGTGGGCTGCCAGACCTGCACGGTGGCGTGCCGGCAGGCCAACGCGACCCCGCCCGGCGTGCAGTGGCGTGCGGTGCTGGATATGGAAGGCGGAGAATATCCAAACGTCACCCGTACGTTTGTGCCGGTTGGCTGCCAGCATTGCAGCAAACCGCCTTGTATGTATGTCTGCCCGACCACGGCCACGCGCCAGCGCGACGACGGATTTGTCACGATTAATTACGACCTATGCATCGGTTGCGGGTACTGCATCGTCGCCTGTCCGTACCAGGCGCGTTACAAGACGCTCAAGCCAAGTTATGCCTATGGCAACGGCCCGCTGGCGCACGAAGCCGCGCGCGCAAACCCGGCGCGCTACGGCGTCGCAACCAAGTGCACGTTCTGCATCGACCGCGTGGACGCGGGCATCGCCGACAGTCTGACTCCCGGCGTGGACCCGGCGGCCACGCCGGCCTGCGTGAATTCGTGCATCGCGCATG
>JBHHUI010000250.1:0-5106 GCA_046753805.1 Anaerolineales bacterium | reverse complement strand
CGCTGGAATGTGCGGCAAGCAGCCCGGCGTATCTGGATAAGCTGGGCGCGCATGGTAGCGTTCGTGGTACTGATGTTCGTAGTCCTGACGGCGTTGAGTGTACCGTTGCTGCTCCTGGTGGGACTGGCCGGCCTATTGAGCGCCACGCTGGCCAACATTGTCGTTTCGCTTGGGTTCGCAGCCGTACTGTGGTTGCTGCTGTATGTGGGATTCGCAGTACACGGCATCGTACTGAAAAATCGGGGGTTGCTGGCCGCGATCTGGGACAGTATCCGACTTGTGCAATGGAACCTTCCCGGTGTGGTGGGGCTTTTTTCGCTCATCATGATCATCAGTTGGGGGTTGGGCTATTTATGGAACATTCCATCCGGCGATACGTGGTTGCTGCTGGCCGGGATTTTGGGACACGCCTTTGTTGCAACTGGTCTCATTACGGCAACCTTTGTATTCTATCAGGATCGATACCGGTGGTGGAATGAACTGCGCGAATATCGCCGCCAGATTCTAGCGCTCGAACACGAGCGGCGCGAGCGGCGCAGGTCGTAACGCCTTACCCTTTGGAACGTCAACGTATCTGGAGAACAAGCACAACGTGGCGAAAACAACAACATCGTACGGCGCACAGAATATTCAGGTGCTGGAGGGCCTGGAAGCAGTCCGGCGGCGGCCCGGCATGTACGTGGGCGGCACGGACATTCGCGCGCTGCACCATCTCATCTACGAAGTCGTGGACAACTCCATCGACGAGGCGCTGGCCGGATCGTGCGACCACATCAACGTTACGATCCATCCTGATAACAGCGTCACGGTGGAAGACAATGGGCGCGGCATTCCGGTGGACAAGCACCCCATCGAGAAAGTTTCAGCACTCGAAGTGGTGATGACACGCCTGCACGCCGGCGGAAAGTTCGGCGGCGGCGGCTACAAAGTTTCAGGGGGGCTGCACGGCGTCGGCGTTAGCGCCGTGAACGCGCTGTCAGAGCGTTGCGAAGTCTGGGTGAAGCGCGATGGCAAGGTTTGGTATCAGGAATATCGGCAGGGGCAACCGCAGGACAAAGTCAAGGCCATTGGCGTCGCGCCGAAGAACGAGGCCGGCACGAAAACGAAATTCCTGCGTGATGCCACCATCTTCAAGGAAGACAACGCCTACCGGTTCGCGACGCTCGTCCAGCGCTTCCGCGAGATGGCGTTTGTAACGCGCGGGGTGACAATAGAGTTCCGTGACGAGCGCGACGACCGCGAAATGACCTTCTATTTCGAGGGCGGGATCAAGTCGTTCGTGCGCTACCTAAACCGCAACCGTGGGACGTTACATCCTGTCGTCTACACCAACAAGGAAATCGAAGGGACCGGCATCGAAGTGGCGGTGCAGTACTCGGATGCGTTCGCCGAATCGGCGTATTCGTTTGCGAACACGATCCACACCACCGATGGCGGCACACACCTCACTGGCGTGCGCACCGCGCTCACCCGCACGATCAATGATTACGCGCGCAAGAATGGCTTTCTTAAAGACAACGACCCGAACTTCAGCGGTGACGACACTCGTGAAGGCCTGACAACCATTGTGAGCGTCAAGCACCACGAGCCGCAGTTCGAAAGCCAGACCAAGGTCAAGTTGATGAATCCGGAAGTTTCGACCCAGGTGCAGCAGGTTTTTGGCGAAGCATTCGGGACATTTCTGGAAGAGAACTCCCGCGCGGCGCGCGCGATTATCGAGAAGTGCCTCACATCCGCCCGCGCGCGCAGCGCAGCCCGCAAAGCCCGCGACCTTGTCATCCGCAAAAGCGCGCTCGAATCGTTAACCTTGCCGGGCAAGCTGGCGGACTGTTCCGAGCGCGACCCGGCGCGGGCAGAACTCTACATCGTGGAGGGCGACTCGGCCGGCGGTTCGGCAAAACAAGCGCGCGATCGTCATTTCCAGGCTATCCTGCCCTTGCGGGGAAAGATCATGAACACCGAGCGCGCCCGGCTCGACAAGATCCTCAGTTCGAACGAGGTCAAGGCGCTCATTTCAGCCATGGGCACGGGCATTGGCGAAGCCTTCAATCTGGAAGGGTTGCGCTATCACCGCGTCATCATCATGACCGACGCCGACGTGGACGGCAGCCACATCCGCACATTGCTGTTGACGTTCTTCTTCCGATACATGCAGGCGCTGGTGGAATCTGGTCATCTCTTTATCGCACAACCACCGCTGTACAAGATTTCGGTACGCAACAAGAGCCAGTACGTCTATACCGAGCAGGACAAGGACGACATGCTCAAGAAACTCGGCAGCAATGGCAAGGTCAGCTTGCAGCGCTATAAGGGTCTCGGCGAAATGAATCCGGTACAACTCTGGGAGACGACCCTCGACCCGGAGAACCGCACGTTGCTGCAAGTCTCGATTGAGGACACAGCGGCGGCAGACCGCACTTTCGACATGCTGATGGGCAGTGCAGTGCCTCCGCGCCGCAAGTTCATTCAGACCCACGCGCGCGACGTGCGCAACCTGGATATCTAGGAAATCCGTCGAATCCATTCTGAGCCTGTCGAAGGATGCGCTCTCCGGCCAGCTTAGAGTTAAGCAGAAAACCCCGCCACTACGCGGGGTTCTTTTGTTTTGAACAGGCCGTCAGCCGCTGCACTGGGTCTTGTGGTCGGGTGGGAATACGAAGTAGTTCGGATTCTCCGGGTCGATGCCGCCAACACCCCGGAACGTGTCGCCGGTCGAATCCGTTACGTCGATGGCGAAATCGGCCCTCGCACAGCGGCGCTGTCGGAAGTTCAGCACACACGCCACACCCGCGCCCGGGTCGCACGAAATCACATCCGCGCCGACGACGATGGTGAACGGCGGCGTACCGCCGCCGACACCGATGGTGACGAGGCATACATACTCCGTATCTTCATAATCGCACCTGTGAAAGGTGGCATTTGCACCGGTGATTGGGCCGGCAACTGTAGGCGTGGGCCCGGCCGGCGTGGGCGACGCCACCGGAGTAGGTGTGTTCGTCGGCGGCTGCGTGGCCGGAACGATAACCGTAAACGCGAAGGTCATCGCATCGCCCACCCGCGTAGCCGACTCACCCGTGTAAAGTTGCCAGGTGGTCGTAATCTGGCCAGCCTGGCCGGGGGTCTGCAAAGGCACACTCACTTTCACAGTGTCGCCCGGGGCGACGGCTCCGATTGCAAGTTCGTTTGATTCGCCGTCGGGCGGCCCGGTCCCGTCTTCGAACATCAGCATGGTATTGCCGTCTTCCCATGCGCACGTGCCGGTATTCCGTAGCTCTACTGTCACCGAACTGGGCTGGTTGACGAACAAGCGCGATTCGTTCTCAGGGTCCTGCGAAACCATTGCATAGCTGAAATCGCAGGCTGCAAACGTCTGCGTCAGATCCGGCGATGGCGTGTCCGTTGGAATGGCAGCCAGTGCAGTCGATGTGCGTTCGATACTCTGCAAAGTCAGCTGCAGGATGACATCCTCAGTCGGCGTAACGGGTGGGGTTTCTGTCGCTGTTGGCGCCGTGGTCGCGGTGAGGGTCGCTGTCAGCGTCGGCGTCTCCGTTGGAGAGGCCAGTAACCCTCCGCGCGCGCCGAACACTCCGAGGATGCCGAGAAACAGGAGCACAATGACTCCGGCGCCGACCGCCCACCAGACGCTGCGGTTGCGTGTCGCCACCAACGTTTCGCCGACGGGTGGTGGGACAGGCGATGCGCCGGCCGGGACGGCTGTGGCTTCGGCTTGCCCCCGCGACGCAGCAGCGGTCGGCCCAACCGTGGGGCTCGCAGCGGCGCGGATAGTAGCCGCATCCGCACCCACGAGCGTGCTGTGCGGGATGTCCTGCGTGGCGGCGATATCCATATGATCGAGATGGTCAAGCATCTCGCCAACGGACTGGTACCGTTCAGTCGGCACTTTTGCCAGCGCGCGCTGTAGCACGCGTTCCAGGCCCACAGGCAGGTCGGGGGCGACCGCCCGCGGTTCCGGCAGCGGGTCGTTGACATGCATCAGAATCACGGCCAGCGGCGTGTCCGCCTGGTAGGGCAAGTCGCCGAGGAGCAATTGGAAAAGCACGACTCCGAGCGAATAGATGTCCGCCCGATGGTCGCCGGCCTGCCCAAGCCCCTGCTCCGGCGCCATGTACGCTGGCGTGCCGACCATGGAACCGGTGGCAGTCAGTTGGGTGCCGGTCACCATCTTCGCGATACCGAAATCAGTGAGCACGACGCGCCCACTCGAGTCCAGCATAATATTTGCGGGCTTGATGTCGCGGTGCACCATGCCGCGACTGTGGGCGTACTCAAGCGCCCGGCCGAGGTCGCGCACGATACTGATCGCTTCCTCACGCGGCAATCTCTGGTTGCGTTGGGCCAGCTCCTCCAGCCGCGCTTTCAACGTGGGTCCGTCAATATTCTCCATGACCATGAAATAGTCATCGCCGTCACGGTCGAAATCGTGGACTTGCACGATGTTGGGATGGCGCAGAGCGGCTACGTTGCGCGCTTCGCGCTGGAACCGTCGCAGGAATTCCTCGTCGGCTGCGAGGAACCCATGCATCAGCTTGATGGCCACATAGCGGTCCAAGGATTCCTGATAGGCCTTGTAAACCACGGCCATGCCGCCGCGTCCGAGAAGCTCGACAATGCGATAGCGGCCGAGAATGACCCGACCGATGTTTTCTATCGGTTCGCTGGCTGTCATGTTATAAGCGTACTCATTGTCATAATAATAAAGCGCGGACGCCAAGTAGACGCCGCGCGCTAGTATACGCGAAAGTATTCAATTTGCCAGCAAAGCGAACTAGCGGGGTGCTAGTGGATGACTTCTCTCCATGTTACCTGTCCACAGGCGAAACTGTGAGTGTTTATCCTGGAAAAACGGCGCCCTACAGTTAGTCAGCATCGTCCTGATGACCGTTCCCCTTGCCGTTGCCATGGTCCCCGCCGTGGTCATCGTCGTCGTTCTTCTTACCGCCGTCGTCCCCATGGCCGCCATTGTCGCCGCTGTGGTCATCGTCGTCGTTCTTCTTACCGCCGTCGTCCCCATGGCCGCCATTGTCGCCGCTGTGGTCATCGTCGTCGTTCTTCTTACCGCCGTCGTCCCCATGGCCGCCATTGTCG
>JBHHUI010000249.1:0-5117 GCA_046753805.1 Anaerolineales bacterium | reverse complement strand
GAATTCATTCACATGCAGGAGTGTTTCTCATGGACAATGAAGCTTCACACACTCAACTCCCGTGAGCGTGAATAACGTCGCTTGGGAAACCTTTGATACCTGTTCCATTGCACTCGACCTTGATATACTGTTGACGCAGCAACCTTTCTAAAGTTACAGCAAATTCATGGTGAGAGTCTACTGCAAAAAGGCAAAGTACAGGTGTCTCGCTTTCAGTTGTCCAGAAGTATGTCAGCAGATTGAGCAGATGGAACAGATAAATCGGGATTTGCCTACAAATATTCGCCAAATCTGCTCCATCCGCTTCATCGGCTGACTTTTTTCAGTGGAGTCATGGTGAGTCTCCCTGCGTTCCGCTCCCTCCGCGCCCAACTTGGTTACATCTTTCTCGGCTTTCTGCTGCTCGTCGGAGGCTCGGTCGTAGCCACGTTCTTCGCCATTTACACTCAATCGCATGACGCGTTGGTGATCAACCTGGCTGGGCGGCAGCGCATGCTCACCCAACGGATCACCTGGCTGGCGCTCGCGCAGCCAGCTAGTTCCGAACTGTCGACTTCCATTCAACGCTTCGAGCAAACTTTGCTGGCGCTGCGCGATGGCGGCCCGTCACAAGACGCCGATGGGAATTACGTACTGCTGCCGGTTGCGCCTGATCCGCAATTGCGCGCTGAATTGGATCAGGCCATGCAGTTATGGTCTGTCTTTCGTGCGCAGGCGGAGAGCCTGCAAACGCTTTCGCCAGATGATTCGACTTACATCCCCGCCGTACAGATCATCCAAGAGGAGTCGACGCGCATTCTCGCCCAACTCGACGTCATTGTAAGCGCCTTCGAGGCGCGCGCCCGCGCCAAGTTACTGCGCTTGCAGTTTATCCAAGCAGCTTTCTTCGCAGCTGCGCTCGCGTTGCTCGCTTGGGGATATGTGTTTACGCGTCGGCGCATCCTGCAGCCGTTAACTCTCCTTGGCCGGCACGCCCGCAAAATCGGCGCGGGAAGCCTGGCCGAATCGGCGCCACCCTTACGCGCGGATGAACTTGGCGCTCTCGGTGAATCGTTCGAAGCGATGCGCGCTGAGATCGCTGCGGCGCGTGACCGGTTGGAGGGCCGCGTGGCCCGGCGCACACAGGAACTGACGGCCGCATTTGAGTTCAGCCAGGAGATAGTGGCACAGCTCGATCTGGGGCACCTGCAGAATTCCGTAGTCGACCGCGCCTGCGCACTCATGGAAGCCGAAGAGGCCAAGCTGTGCCTGTTGACCGCCGACGGACAGGCGCTGGAGTTGGCAGCTAGTACCGGCGGCCTAAAGGCGCGCACAGACCTGCAACAACCGGTCGGCCGCGGGTTGGCGGCGCGGGTAGTGGGCGCCGGCCAGACGGTCGTCATCGATCGAGCCTGCACCACCTGTAACTTCCTGCCCGAGCATAGGCCTGGTCGCTGCGCAGCAGCGCCACTCCATGTGGGGGGGATCACGCTGGGCGCGCTGTGCGTTGTGCGTCACGAAAACAAACCCTTTGACGGAGATGAGACACGCGCCCTGACGCTGCTCGCCAACTCGGCCGCGATCGCCATCGCCAACGCGCGTCTGGTGGAGCACGGGCAGCAACACGCGCAGAGGATGGCAGCGCTAGCCGAACGTGAACGGTTGGCTGCTGCGTTGCACGACAACCTTGCGCAGACACTGAGTTTCATCCGCCTGAAGATGAATCGGCTGCGCGAACTGCTACCGACAACGGCCTTTGCCCACGCCGAACTGGACCGGGCTGCTGCAGCTATCGAGACCGCATATGGGCAGGTCCGCGCCCTGCTCGTCGGCCTACAGGAGGGCGCGCAGATAGATGTTAATGACGTTGGAAAGAATGGCGCGCCCGAGCGGGAGTTGGCCAAAACCCTGGCGACGTGTCTGGATGAGTTTCGGGTGAATTCGGGATTGCCAGCCGATTTGGCCATCGCCGATCAGCAGGCGCTGGCGCTGCCGGCAGTGGCCCGGGCGCAAGTACTGCACATCGTCCATGAAGCACTTTCAAACGTGCAGCGTCACGCGCAAGCCAGCCGGGTGTGTGTGCGCGTCGAGCGCGTGAATGGCAAGGCTCGCTTCTCTGTGGAGGACGACGGGTGCGGCTTTGACCCCGCCATCGATCCCGGCCTGGAGCATCTTGGTCTGAACATCATGCGTACACGCGCCGAGCGGAGCGGTGGTCAGTTGATCGTCGATTCAGCGCCAGAGGTAGGGACGAAAATCGTGGCGAGTTTTCCTCTAGAAGTTACGCCTGCCGAACCCTGAAGTGCGAGCCGCCTGTCCAAAATACCCCTGATATAATCAGATCGCTCATGTCCCCCGCGCGCATCCTACTCGCCGACGATCACAAACTTTTCCGCAATGGACTTGCCAGTCTTATCGACGCGCAGCCAGACATGGAAGTGGTCGGCGAGGCTGGAGATGGGCTGGAGGCGCTCAAGCTGGCGCGCGATTTGCGCCCGGACCTGATCGTGATGGACATCAAGATGCCGGTCTGCGACGGCCTGGAAGCGACGCAGATGATCCGCGCCGTATTGCCGGCAACCCGCATTGCGATGCTCACGGTTATCGAAGACGATGAGAAGCTCTTGCAGGCGGTGAAGGCCGGCGCTAACGGTTACCTGCTGAAGGAGATCAGCTCCACGGAATTCCTGGCGCAGCTGCGCGGCGCGCTAGACGGCGACGCCGTCATGCCGCCAAGACTCGCGGCCCGACTGCTAGACGAATTCGCGCGCCTCGCCAACCGTCCGCAACTTGCAGCAGAAGGGGAAGACCCCGACCTGACGTCACGCGAGCACGAAGTGCTGAACCTGATTGCTACTGGCGCGACCAATCGGGAGATCGCCGAACGTCTGTCGCTGAGTGTACACACCGTGAAGAGTCACGTGCGCAGCATCCTCAGCAAGCTCCACGCCGTCAACCGGCGCCACGCGACCAGGCTGGCTGTCGAACAGGGACTGGTGCGACCGAATAGCTGATCTCTCCCGCAGGTTTCAGAACCTGCGGAAAGGCGCGAAAGGACTAATCCCTTTCGGAAGGAGCGGTCGCCAAGACCGCTCTTTTTTCATACTTTGTGCCATATGCGACGGATAGACATGCGCGCAGCGGGTTGTTATCCTGTTCACAATGAATGCGCGCCGGGTATTCGTTGTGGGCGATGGCCTCTTCACAGAAACGCTCACTCGCACGCTAAGGTCCGACCAGGCTGTAAACGTAGTGGGAACCGCTTCCACCCCGGAGGTGGCCCTGCCAATGATTGCGGCTTCGGCGCCCGACGCCGTCGTCGTGGCCGGTGCGGAACCTAACTGCCCGACCGCCTTTGGTCCCCTGCTCAGCACATTCCCAGATTTGCCCTTCCTGTGCGCCGACCTCGAAGCCGAAAATGTACAACTGATCATCAGTCGACCCCTCGGCTCGCACTCCTCTGACATCGTGGCAGCCATTGCGGCCTTGCCGAAACGGAGCCTGTAACATGCCCAGACTCACCCGTCGTGAATTCCTGAAACTATCGAGTATCGCCGCCGCCGGACTTGCGGCCGGCGCCCACAAGCTGGAGCTACGGCTGCTGCAACCCATCGACGTAGGCAATCCGCTGGCGAGTTATCCCGACCGCGATTGGGAGCAGGTCTACCGCAACCAGTACGTCTACGATGGGTCCTTCACGTGGGTCTGCTCTCCCAACGACACGCATGCCTGCCGACTGCGTGCCTTCACGCGCAACGGCGTGATCCTGCGCTCGGAGACGAACTACGATGTGGGGCGCTACGCGGACCTGTACGGCAATACCGCGACGCCGCACTGGCATCCGCGCGGCTGCAAAAAAGGCCAGACGTTCCACCGGCGCGTGTATGGCCCACACCGCCTGAAAGGGCCGTTGATGCGCCAGGGCTGGCAGCAATGGGCCGACGACGGCTTCCCCGATCTCACGCCGGAGAATCGCGCCAAATACAAATTCGACTCGCGCGGCACAGACGAGAAGCTGCCCATCGATTGGGAGACGGCCTACGACTACATCGCGCGAGGGATGGTCGCCATCGCCACGCGCTATTCAGGCGAATCCGGCGTAGAGGTGTTGCGCGCGGAAGGCTACCCGGAGGAGATGATCGCCGCCATGGGCGGCGCGGGCACGCGCACGCTCAAATGCCGCGGCGGTATGGGTTTGCTGGGCGTCATCGGCAAATATGGCATGTACCGCTTTGCGAACGCGCTCGCGCTGCTCGACGTGCACGTACGCGGCGTGGATGAAGACGAAGCGCGCGGCGGACGCAACTGGTCCAACTACACCTGGCACGGCGACCAGGCGCCCGGTCATCCCTTCACCACCGGCCTGCAGGCCTCCGACGAGGATTTCAACGATATGCGCAATTCGTTGCTGCACATCCAGTGCGGCAAGAACCTGGTCGAGAACAAGATGCCGGAGTCGCACTTCTTCGTCGAGGCGATGGAACGCGGCGCGAAGATCGTCACCATCACGCCCGAGTATTCCCCGCCCGCCACCAAGTCGGACTACTGGATCCCCATCCGCCCGGCGACCGACACCGCGCTTTTCCTGGGCATCACGCGCTGGCTGATGGAAGAGGGGCAGTACGACGAGGACTTCGTTAAGCGCTTCACCGATTTCCCGCTGCTGGTGCGCGCCGATACGCTCAAGCGCCTGAACGCCGCCGACCTGTTCCCCGATTACGAACCGGGGCTGGACTCCGGTAGCCCCAGTTTCGCGCAACACGGCCTCACCCAGGAGCAGTACGAGCAGCTCGGTGACTACGTGGTCATGGACGCAGACAACGGCGAACCGGTTGCCCTCACACGCGACGACGTGGGCGCGGTCATGGACCGCAAAGGCATCAATCCCGCGCTCGACTGGTCGGGCCGCATCACGCTGGCGGACGGCTCACGCGTGGAAGTCCTGACGCTGTGGAGCATGTACCGCGAGCACCTGGCTGATTATGATATGGACACCGTCGCGGAGATCACGCACGCGCCCAAGCACCTGATCGAACGACTGGCGCAGGACATCGCCACCATCAAACCGGCCGCTCTGCACATCGGCGAAGGCATCAACCACTGGTTCCACGCCACCCTCGCCAACCGCGCGCAGTTTC
>JBHHUI010000248.1:0-5124 GCA_046753805.1 Anaerolineales bacterium | reverse complement strand
TGACATTTTCGCTGAACGATTACACCCTGACCTTATCGCTGAACGCTAACACGAAAACTTAAAATGAGTTGACGCGCGTTTGTAACCCCTTTACAATGGCAACCAACGTAATAATAAAATGACTCACTTATAACGTGAAGTGCGTTCGCAATTTATCGAGTACGTGCTTCACGTTTTGTGTTCGTGCTTGTATTCGACACAACTCAGGTGGGCCGTATGGCGAAAAGAGTATTCTCGTCCAAGCGCGCGCCGGTTTATGCGGATGTGCCGGATGAGAGGTGGAACAACTGGCGTTGGCAGCTCAGCAATCGTCTCAATACGGCGGCTGAACTCAGCACGATAGTTGCGCTCACGCCGTCGGAGAAAAAGGCGCTCTCTACCACGGGCCTTTTCCGTGTTGACATTACGCCGTACTTTGCATCGCTGATCGATCCCGACAATCCGGTCGACCCCATCCGCGTTCAGGTCATACCAACCGAAAAGGAACTGGCGCCGTTTGAGTCGATGATGGCCGACTCGCTGGCGGAGGACAAGCATTCGCCGGTGCCGGGGCTGGTCCACCGCTATCCCGATCGCGTGTTGATGCTGATCACAACTCAATGTGCGTCGTACTGTCGCTATTGCACGCGCAGCCGCATCGTGGGCGACAGCCGGGCGATGTTCAACCGCAGCGAGTATGACGCGCAGATCGCGTATCTTGAGCGCACCCCGCAAGTACGCGATGTGCTGCTATCCGGGGGCGATCCGCTGGCATTCCCGCCCAAGCTGCTGCGCGAGATCATCGCGCGCTTGCGCGCCATCGATCACATCGAGATTATCCGCATCGGTTCGCGCGTGCCGGTATTCATGCCCCAGCGCGTCGACGACGAGTTCTGCGACATGCTGGCCGAGTACCATCCGGTGTGGATGAACATCCATGTAAACCACCCGCACGAAATCACAACCGAGTTGGCCGATGCCTGCGATCGGCTCTCCCGCGTCGGCGTTCCCATCGGCAACCAGACGGTGCTGCTCGCCGGTGTTAATGACTCGGTCGCCATCCAGCGCCAGCTTGCCCACGACCTGGTGCGGATACGCGTGCGCCCCTATTACCTTTATCAGTGCGACCTGGTGCCCGGTTCGGGCCAGTTCCGCACGCCGATCAGCAAGGGCATCGAGATCATCGAGGGGCTGCGCGGCCACACCTCCGGGTATGCGATTCCGCAATTTGCGGTGGACGCGCCGGGCGGGGGCGGCAAAATCCCGGTCGGCCCGAATTATGTTCTCGCACAGACACACAACAAAGTGGTTTTGCGGAATTTCGAGGGGTACATCACCACGTACACTGAACCGGAAGACTACGATGCGCGCGCCATCGAACCACTTGAGCGGCTGATCGAACCGCGCCCCGAGCCAGGCCAGGAAGGGATCGCTGCATTGCTGGCCGGGCGTCGCCTGTCGATCGCCCCGCAGGGGTTCGACGAGTTACATGCGCGTGGGCATGCAGCCCATCGCTTGCGAGACGGTGATCAGCGCAAATGGCAGCCGCTGGGCGTGGGCGATCCGCCGACACGCTTGGAAACAAACTCAGACGCCCCGAACGGCGCGGGCAGCCCCGAGGCCCGGCAACCAGTTGAACAACCCGAGCAGGATGAAACCGAATAGTCCGCGCCGTGGATGCCCGAGCTATATCGACAGAGACCCCCCATGATTGAGGACCCAACTGCCGGCGTCGGAGAACTGACGCGCCGGCGGCCGAACGCTATCAGCGGATTGCGCGTTGCCGTGTTGTACAACCTGAAAGAGAATGCGCCAAGCGTCAACGGCGTCTCTCCGGCGGATGCGCTCGATGAATTGGATACGATTGACAATGTCAATGCGTATGCAGCCGCTATCGAAGCGGCCGGCCATACCGTCGTGCGCCTCGAGGGAGACGCGCGGCTGGCGCGCGAATTGCGCCGCCACAACGTAGACTTGTGTTTTAACACATGCGAAGGCTTCCACGGCGATGCTCGCGAGGCGCAGGTGCCCAGCCTGCTGGAAATGCTCGGTATCCCGTATACGGCGGGGCGCGTGACGGCGCTCACCATTACGTTGGATAAAGCGCTCACGAAACGAGTGCTGGCGTCCCATGGTTTGCCGACGCCGCGTTTCCAGGAGTTTCTCACACCGGACGACCCCCTCGACCCGGGGCTCCGCTTTCCGCTTTTCGTCAAACCGAACCACGAAGGGACCGCCATCGGGATTACGGCTGAGTCGCGCGTTGCGAACGAAGCCGAACTCCGGGCGCGGGTGGCGTATCTGATAGAACGCTACCAGCAGCGCGTGCTGGTGGAAGAGTACATCCCCGGGCGGGAGGTGACGTGCGGTCTCGTGGGCAACCTGCCGCGCGCGCTGGTCAACGCGCCGGTGCCGGCGGACGAACTGTACAGCCCGGATGGTATGGGCGTGGACTGGAACGGACTCCACCTCTTCCCGATTTCTGAACTGGATTTCTCCGGTTATCCTCCGGGCACTGAGCGCTTCTATAGCAACAAGCTAAAAGTAGCCCTGGCCGAGAACTACCATAGCTACTGCCCGGCGCCGATCCCGGACGATATCGCGGCCGAGGTGCGCCGCCTTACCATCGAAACGTTCCGCGCAACGCGTTGCTTCGACATCAGCCGCGTTGACTTTCGCCTTGATGAACGTAATGGTCTGCAGCCGCACATTCTGGAAATAAACGCACTTCCCGGTATGGGTACGGCTTCTGACCTCGTGCTGTGCGCGGAGGCTGAAGGCTGGACACACGCCGATGTCATCGTCGCCGTTGTCGATGCAGCCGTGGCGCGCTGCGATGTAACGGCGCCAGCCCCACGTCGGCGGCGGCGCAAGCCCGCGCCGGCGCGCGTGATCACCTGAACGCACACATTCCAGCCAAACATGAAATATAAGATTAGCCCGAGTCACAAGGCAGACCGTCGCGCGATCGAACGGATAACGCGCGCGACCGGCGCGTTCGAGGGGGATGAACTCGCCGCGCCCGCCGAATTATTCGATGAATACTGGGAAAACCCGGATGATCCGGACGGGTATCGATTTTTATCATGCCGGGCGGGAGGAAAAACGGTTGGGTTTGCGTGCTTCGGCAAGGCCGATTTCACAGCCGGCACTTACGATTTATACTGGATCGCCGTGCATCCGGAACATTTTGGTTCGGGCGCGGCGCGCGCATTGTTTGCCAGTACCATCGAAGCTGTGTGTTCGGAGGGTGGGCGGTTGCTCATGATCTGGACCAGCAGTCGTCCAGATTACGCCCGCGCGCGGCGTTTCTATGAAAGTGTTGGATGTGCGCTGGAGGCGACGATTGCGGACTTCTACCGCCCCGGGGAGGCGGCGTGTATTTACAGCTACCGGATCGACGCGAGCGCTTCAGGCCGTTTCGGCCAGCCCGAGTAGTTCCTGCACTTTGCCGGCCAGCGCGCGCGGTTCGAACGGCTTATTCATGTAGACAGCCACTTCTTGCAACTTGCCAATGATGCGATGCGGCGCTTCACGATGGGAAGTCAGCACCAGTACCGGAGTTCCGGCCAGCGCGCCGCCTTCGGACGCCATCATGTCGAGCACATCCCAGCCGCGCATGTCCGGCAGTGTGATATCAGTTATCAACAGATCGGGCGCGCCGGCGCGGATCAGTTCGACAGCTTCTTCGCCGGTGGCCGCATGCCGCAGTTCGAGGGGGAGATCCTTGAGTGTGGCCCGAATCAACTCAAATTGGTCCAGATCGTCTTCGATGCTGATCACGTCGTATGTGTCGGTCATTGTAAGCCTCTGAGGACGGACGCCCCGATTATAGCTGCATTCTCAAGCGGCAATGGCAGGATGCTGCGTCTCAAAGTATAGTCACGGCATGTTGGGTCTAAACGCGACGTACAACGCCGCCGTCTGCGCTTACTTGCAGGCGCAGACGGGAACCCCGGTCGAGATAACGCGCGAGGTTCGTCTCGGCGGCATGGCGCACGATAACTGGCGACTCCATGTGTCCGGCGATTTGGCCGCAGCGGCCGGGACGGAAACGTTTATGCTCCGGGCGGAAGTTACACCCCGCATTCGGGCCAGCACGTTGGACGTCGCCGATGAGTTTGCACTCTTGCGACGGCTGCGTGACGTCGGCCTCGAAGTACCGCGCGCCCTTTGGCTGTGCGAAGATCGGACGGTCATCGGACGCGCGTTTGCGCTCCTGGACTTTGCGCCCGGCGCGCGGGATGACTCGTTCGGGCCGGAGCGCTTTGCGCGCTTGGTTGCGCGTATCCATGGCGCCGCCATGTCGATGAGAGCGTCGAACGCTCTGCCGGTTGCCGGCGCTGCTCAACTTGTCGGAGAACTGCGCGCGGCGGCCGGGCGGCTGCACCTCTTCGATCCGGCCTACGAAGTCGCGTTGCGCTGGTTGGAGCAGAATCTCCCGCGACCGGTCACGGGTGTGTTGGTACACGGCGACTTGCACCCGGCGAACATCATTAGCAGCGACGGCGCCGATGTCACGCTCATTGACTGGGACTCGGCCTGTTTAGCCGACCCGGCCCTTGAAATCGGCACGCTGTTCAGCCACATGGGGACATTCGGCGCTGGCAAATGGGATACGGCTGCAGAGCGTGCGTTTCTGAAGGCTTATGAAACCGTCATGGAGGTCAGCATCGACTCGCGGGCTGTGTTGTTCTGGCGCATTTACGCGCATGTACGCCAGGCGCTTGTACGCCTCGCCGCAGCGGCCCGGCGCGACGCCGGCCCCGCCGGCAGCCTGCTTGGCGACTTGCATGGCCGCCTAGCGGCCGAAGAAGAGTTGGCTTTTGTCACGCTGATCGAGCGCGCCGAAACCCTAGAGGATTGAATGACAGATGCAGCTCGGCTCTACGATTGAAGACCTGGTCTCCTCCGCCCGCGCAGTGCTCGATTTCGCGGTGGAGGACGATGTCGATGCGGAGCACTTTGGGTGGATCGCGTGGAACGTCTCGCGCGCACTCCAGATTGTCGAGCGCGAGCTGGCGCTCGCCCGCGAGGCGGAGCGCGCCATCGGCCGCTAGCAGGCCGTGGTGGAAGTGTGATGGTTTGGTTGCGAGCGCCACGGCCTGCTAGGACTCGGCGCCGAAGAAGCTCTCGAGGCTCGGG
>JBHHUI010000247.1:0-5156 GCA_046753805.1 Anaerolineales bacterium | reverse complement strand
GCGCGCAGCTCCGCCAGCGCGTGCTGCAATTCCGGCTCGGCGCGCAGCCGGCGCTCCAACCTGGCAGCCTCGGACGGACGCAGCGCGCCGTCAAGATAGGCCGACAGGAGTTCGAGGTCGCGGTCGGCGCTGGATTGGAAGAGTCTCATACCATGCTCTCCTCTTCCAGACGGAAGCCGGCGGGCAAAAGTTCCGCGTAGTGCTCACGCAGGCAATCGCGCAGCCGCCCGCGCGCGCGGGCGATGCGGCTCTTGACGGTGCCAAGCGCCACCTGCCTGGCGTGTGCGATCTCGCCGTAGTCGTAGCCCTGCACATCGCACATGGCGACGGCAATGCGCTGGTCATCGGGCAGGTCGTCGAGGCAGCGCTGGATGGCTGCGGAAAGCTCGGCGCGCTCGGCCGCGGCGTGTGGGGACACCGGGGGAGTGTGGAGCGCGTTCCCGGTCTCGTCAGAGGGTGATTGGCCTGCTTCCGTCAGTTCGTCCAACGACTGCGCCGGGCGGCGCTTGCGGCGGCGCAGTTCGTCGTAGCAGGCGTTGGTGACAATGCGCAGCAGCCAGCCTTGGAACGATCCACCGCGATAGGCGCGCAGCTTGCGGTAAGCCGCGAGAAAGGCCTCCTGCGTGGCGTCGGCGGCGGCCTCCGGCTCGCCCATGATGCGGTAAGCCAGGTTGTACACCTGCTGCTGGTACTCCAGCACGAGGCGGTTGAAGGCGTCGAGGTCGCCGCGCTGCGCGTCGCGGATGAGAGCCGCCTGATCCATGGGCAGAATGATACCGGGTCAATGGACAACGGGCAATGAACAATGGGCAATGGGCCTTGCACAAGGCGCGGGTAACAGCGGGCTGTGGGCAGCCCTGTGTCACCCCGACCGAAGGGAGGCATCCCCTGTTTCCTCGGACGGATTGGATCGACGTTAAATGCAAAGAGCACCGTGCAGACGTAGTAGAACAATCTGCGCGCGCACGGCGCTCTCTGCGGTGAGAAGGAAGGTCTTACTGTAGCTCGATAGTTGCGCCGGCTTCTTCCAATTTCTTCTTGGCGTCTTCGGCGGTCTCTTTGGCAACCGCTTCGAGCACCGTCGAGGGCGAAGCCTCGGCCACTTCCTTGGCCTCTTTCAGACCCAGGCTCGTGAGCTGGCGGATGGCTTTGATGACGTCGATCTTCTTGGGGCCGTGGTCTGTCAGGACGACGTTGAATTCGGTCTTCTCCTCGGCGGCTGCGGCAGCGCCGTCGCCGACAGCCGGCATGGCGGCCATCGCCACAGGCGCGGCGGCCGAAACGCCCCACTTCTCTTCGAGCATCTTGGTTAGTTCGGCGGCTTCCAGCACGGTCAGCTCGCTGAGTTGGTCTGCAATCTTTTCCAGGTCTGCCATTATGTTTCTCCTATTCGATTTCGATGTCAGGTTGTTGACTGTTATTGTTCTGAATGCGCGCAGGGGTTACGCAGCGGCTTCCGCGCCGTCTTTCTCCGCATACGCGTTGAAGACGTTCACGAGCTGCCGCACGCTTCCACCCAGCGCGCCGGCAATGCGCGTGGCCGGGGCGCTGATCAGACCCAGCAATTGCGCCCGCATGACGGGCAGCGGCGGCAGGTCTGCGAGCGCCTGTACGTCGGCGTCCGACAGAAACTTCTCGCCGAGCAATCCGCCTTTGATCGTCAGCCGGTCGTTTTCTTTCGCGAAATCCACAATCGCCTTGGCGAGGCCCGGCATGCTCTCAAATGCAAAACCGATCACGGTCGGGCCGAGCAGCACCTCGTCGGGCACGCTCAGGCTTGCGTTCTTGAGGGCGAGCTTCGTCAGGGTATTCTTCGCAACGTGATACGCGCCTTCGGCCTCGCGCACCCGATTGCGCAGGTCCTGGATCTGCGGCACCGACAGACCGTGGTTCTCGGTCAGCACCACACCCTGGCTGCGCTGCAGCAACTCGGTGTACTGCGCGACCAGTTCTTCTTTCTTCTCTTTTGATATTGCCAATTCACATCTCCTTGCCAGTTAGAGTTAGAGTGGAGAGATAGAGTTCGGTTGAGTTGAAGATTCTCTAACTTTATCTCCGCACGCTCACTGAAAAAGAAAAGTCTTTGCGCACGCATGTCCACAGACAATACGCAGCAAAGACTTCGAAACGAACCGATGCCCTCACCTCGGCGGGAGATTAAGTCCGGCTGGCTTGGCGCCGGACGCCCGCTGTCTGCGGCGTGGAAAGTGTGGGAGCTATTCTACCCGATATTACTCCGTCTGTGCGACGATGTTGGGATCGACGCGCACGCCGGGGCCCATGGTCGTCGTCACGACCACGCGTCGGAAAAAGTTGCCCTTGGCCGAAGCGGGTCTGGCGCGGCGCACTGCGTCCATGAATGCCGCGAAATTCTCGTACAGCGCTTCTTCCGAGAAAGAAACTTTACCAATCGGCACGTGCAGATTAGCAGTCTTGTCGAG
Source organism: Anaerolineales bacterium (assembly GCA_046753805.1). Taxonomy (GTDB): domain Bacteria; phylum Chloroflexota; class Anaerolineae; order Anaerolineales; family JBHHUI01; genus JBHHUI01. The sequence goes on along the minus strand of JBHHUI010000247.1, from coordinate 2,715 downwards.
CCGGAACTCAATGCGGCCGGCCTTGGCTTCTTCAATCAGGCGCGGCAGGTCCTCGGCGGGCGCCACAGTCCCGGCCTTGGGGTTCGGCATGAGGCCACGCGGCCCGAGAATGCGACCCAATCGCCCGACTCTGCCCATCATTTCCGGCACGGCAATGGCCACGTCAAAACCGGTCCACCCGTCCTGAATTTTTTTCACCGTCTCGTCGTCGGCAATATAGTCGGCGCCGGCTTCCCGCGCAATGCGCGCGCCCTCACCTTCTACAAAGGCCAGCACGCGCACGGTCTTGCCCAGGCCATGCGGCAGCAGCACGGTGTCGCGCACCTGCTGGTCGGCCTGGCGCGGGTCGACGCCCAGGCGCATGTGCACTTCGACCGTCGCGTCGAAGTTTGCCGTAGACGTTTCTTTAGCCAGAATCACCGCCTCGCGCGGGTCGTACAGTTTGGTGCGATCGACCCTGGCGGCCGCTTCGCGATATTTCTTTCCGTGTTTTGCCATGCTGTTCTCCTGTGGTGCGAGCGGGCGTCTTCAGTAAAGAGTCAGAGACAAGAGTTAGAGCACGGCTTAAGTGTTCACTCTAATTCTCTACTCTAACGCTATGTCCGATGCCCTCCCACGGGCTGAGACGCGCCGCCATATCCAGCCGCGGCCGGGTGGCGCGTCTTTGCGTTTTATCCCTCGACGATGATTCCCATCGAACGGGCCGTCCCTTCGATCTGCTTCATGGCGCCTTCCACGTCGATGGCGTTGAGATCGCGCATCTTGGTCTCGGCGATATCGCGAATCTGATCGCGCGTAACGGCGCCAACTTTCTCCCGGTTCGGCTCGGAAGAGCCTTTATCCAGCCCGGCGGCTTTGCGCAGTAGCACCGACGCAGGCGATGTCTTCAGCGTAATCTTGAAAGAGCCGTCGGTGTAGACTGCAATGTCAGCCGGAATAATATCCCCAGCGCGCGTCTGTGTGCGGGCGTTGTATTCCTTGCAGAAGCCCATCAAGTTGATGCCGTGACCTGCCAACGCTGGCCCCACTGGCGGGGCCGGGCTGGCCTTCCCGGCTTCCAACTGCAGCCGCACAACGGCTTTTAGTTTCTTTGCCACAGATTTAGCTCCCTATCTGTTAAATCTTTTCAACCTGCAAGAAGTCGAGTTCGACGGGCGTCTCGCGTCCAAAGAACGACACCATCACACGCACCTTGCCGCGGTCCATGTCGATATCAGCCACGGTGCCGATGAAGTCGTTGAACGGCCCATCGGTGATACGCACTTTCTGGCCGGGCTTGAAAGACACCCGTACCGTCGGCGCGTCGGCCTCCATGCGCTTCATAATCTCCGAGACTTCCTGTTCGTTGAGCGGGGTGGGCGTGTTGCCCATCCCGACAAAGCCGGTGACGCCCGGTGTGTTGCGCACGACGTACCACGATTCTTCCGTCAGCGTCATCTGCACAAGGATGTAGCCCGGAAAGACGCGCCGCTCGATGGGTTTGCGCTTGCCGTCTTTGATTTCGATTTCTTCTTCGGTGGGCACGACCACGTCGTGAATCATACTCTGCATGCTCATCGTCTCGATGCGCTGCTCGAGATTGTGCCGCACCTTGTTTTCGTAACCCGAGTAGCAGTGGATCACATACCAGTAACGGTCGTCCGAACCATCGCTGCTTTCGGCCTCTGCCGCATCAACCTCGTCCTCGTCGTCCGCGGATGCGTCGGGCACCGAGATTGCGGCCAGTTGCTCGGCCAGACTCGGGCCGAGGTCCATCTCCGGTTCGTCAAAGTCGATGTCGAAGTCGTCATCGTCGTCCGCGGAGGCGTCGGCCACAGACTCTTCGCCGGCGTCCTCGGCGTTACCTTCGGCATCCGTCACAGGAGCAGCCATAATTTCCGCTGCGGGGGTGGCGTCCATATCCGTACCCGCCTCCGCTTCGACCTCGGAGTCGTGATTCAATTCGTCGACTTCGTCCACGGTTACGTTGTCTTCCAACATCTCTGCATGCTCCTCAGACACAATGTCATCCAAGCGCTTTGGTCAGATGAGCTGCGCGAATAGCCACGTAAAAACGGCGTCAAAGAAGCCCAAGAACAATGAACTCACCACCACTGTTACGAGAACGACGATCGTAAGATTGACGGCCTCCGCCCGAGTTGGCCACGATACCTTGCCCAGTTCGGCGCGTGTCTCGCGATAATAGTTCGATATTTGCTGACGATAGCTGTACAGCAGGAGGACGATTAATATCCCTCCGACACCCAGCAAGATTGACGGCAATAGCGCCTGAAAATTCATTGGTTCGTGGTCTCAGTATAGCCATACGTTTCAAGACACCGCTCATCCGGCGGTGCCTTGAAACCGTGCAATGATAGTGGCAGGCGAGGCAGGACTCGAACCCGCAGCCTACGGTTTTGGAGACCGTTGCTCTACCAATTGAGCTACTCGCCTCTGTTGGTCGCGTGGTCTTTTTGTCGGGTAGTCGGACTACCCGACCAACCTGACTACACGACTACCTGACTATTTCGTCTCCCTGTGCAGCCGGTGCGTTCGGCAACGGCGACAATATTTCTGTAATTCAATCCGGTTCGGATCGTTACGGCGATTCTTTTCGCTCGTGTAGTTGCGCTCTTTGCACTCGGTGCATTCGAGCGTAACGATCAACCGGACGCCTTTTCGTTTAGCCATAGTTTATTCCAGGATTTCGGTGATGACGCCCGCGCCGACGGTGAG
>JBHHUI010000246.1:0-5171 GCA_046753805.1 Anaerolineales bacterium | reverse complement strand
CGCCACGCTACGCCCAATAGCCGGCACGCGTCCGCGCGGCGAGACGCCCGTCGCCGACGCCGCCCTCGAAGCCGAGCTGCTGAACGACGCGAAGGAGCGCGCCGAGCACGTGATGTTGGTGGACCTGGGGCGTAACGATCTGGGGCGCGTGTGCGCATTTGGCTCGGTGCAGGTCACGGAAATGATGGCGGTCGAACGCTACAGCCACGTAATGCACCTCGTCTCGCAGATCGAGGGACGCCTGCGGCCGGAGTTCGATGCGTTTGACCTGCTGGCAGCCACCTTTCCAGCCGGCACGGTCAGCGGCGCGCCCAAAGTGCGCGCGATGGAAATCATCGCGGAGCTGGAAGGCTATCCGCGCGGGCCGTACGCTGGAGTGGTCGGCTATTTCGGCTTTGACGGTTCAATGGATACGTGCATTGCGCTGCGAACGGTATACATGCAAGGCCAGCGCGCCGTCGTGCAGGCCGGGGCCGGCATAGTCGCCGACTCGGACCCGGCGCGCGAATATGAAGAAACGCTCAACAAGGCGCGCGCGCTGGCGCTGGCCGTGGACGAGGCGGAGAGCCATGGTAATCGTGATCGATAACTACGACAGCTTCACTCACAATCTTGTGCAATACCTCGGCGAGCTTGGAGCGCAGGTCAAAGTGTTCCGAAATGACCACATTACCATCGAGGCGCTGTGGGCGCTGCATCCAACGCACCTGGTCATCTCACCCGGTCCAGGCGTACCAGGCCGTGCGGGTATTTCGATTGCCGCCATCCGCAAGTTGGGACCGGATACTCCCACGCTCGGCGTGTGCCTCGGACACCAGGCCATTGCTGCCGCGTTTGGCGGACAGGTCCGCCGCGCGTCGGAACTTGTACATGGCAAGACTTCGCGCGTATATCACCAGGCCAATGGCATCTTCGCCGGGCTGCCCAGCCCGCTCGAAGCCACGCGCTACCACTCCCTCATCGTGGACGAGCCGCTGCCCGACTGTCTGCAACCGACGGCGTTCACTCACAGCGGCGTGTTGATGGCTGTCCGGCACAAGGCGTACCCGATCTATGGCGTGCAATTTCACCCGGAAAGTATTCTTACGCAGGGGGGCAAACAGCTGCTCAGGAATTTCCTCACGCTTAGAAATCATTTTGAAGGGAACCAGCGCGCAAAGCCTACGCGGTGTAAAGCCACATCAACGCAAGTTTAGCGAAATCGTCAGTCCACAGAGAGGAGGACGAAAGTGATTACAGATGCGATTGCTCAAATACTCAATCGCGCGAACCTGACGCAAACAGAGGCGGAGGGCGTCATGAGCCAGATCATGGCGGGTGATGCCACGCCCGCGCAGATTGGCGCTTACCTGATCGCGCTGCGCATGAAGGGCGAGACCGTGGACGAGGTCACCGGCAGCGCCCGCTCGATGCGCGCCCATGCCCTGCGGGTGTCGCCGCACGTGAACGGCGACGCTTTGTTCGACGTGGTCGGCACCGGCGGCGACGGCGCCCAAAGTTTCAACATCTCGACCACGGCGGCATTCGTGGTTGCCGGGACCGGACGCAAAGTCGCCAAGCACGGCAACCGCGCCGCCAGCAGCCGCTGCGGGAGCGCCGACGTACTTGCCGAACTGGGCGTCTCGCTCGATCTAACACCAGAACAAGTGGTGCGCTGTATCGACGAAGTGGGGATCGGGTTCCTGTTCGCCCCAAGATTTCATCCTGCCATGCGGCACGCCATCGGCCCACGGCGTGAGCTGAAACAGCGCACAATTTTCAATGTGCTCGGACCGCTCACGAATCCGGCCGGGGCAACACATCTGTTCATCGGCGTGTATGACCCGGCGCTGACCGAACCGATGGCGCGTGTGGCGGGCGAACTCGGCGCGCAGGCCGCCACCGTGGTACACGGACACGGGGGGCTGGACGAACTCACCCCCTCCGGCCCGAATCGTATCAGTCGCTTGAAGTCCGACGGGACGGTGGATACACGTGAACTGAGTGGGCGCGAACTCGGACTTTCACACGCACCGGTCGAGTCCTTACGCGGCGGCGAGCCAGCCGATAACGCCGCCACCCTGCGGGGCGTATTGGATGGTTCGGTCAACGGCGCGCGGAAGGATACCGTCTTGTTCAACGCAGCCGCTGCCATCGCAACCGAGACCGACGACCTGCACGATGGGTTGCGCGAGGCGCGGCAGTCGCTGGAAAGCGGCGCTGCGCTGGCAAAGCTGGAAGCCCTGGTGGAACTGAGCAGCAGCTTTGCCGCCGCCTTGTGATCGGCGTGTCAATTCTTGCGGAAATCTTTGCGCACAAGCGCGCAGAACTCCGGGTCGTAAAACAGTCAGCGCCTCGCGCGCGATTGGAGGCCCGTGCGTTGGACACGCCGCTACCCCCGGACTTTGTCGCCGCCCTGCGAGACCCGCTGCGCCCGAGGCCTCGGCTAATTGCGGAAGTCAAGCGGCGCTCGCCGAGCAAGGGTTTGCTTTGCCGTGATTTCGATCCAATACGGCTGGCGCGCACGTTCGTCGAAAACGGGGCCGCCGCGGTCTCTGTGCTGACCGACGCACACTACTTTGGCGGCGGGCTGCAGCAGCTGCGCGCTGTCGCGCACTGCGGAATCGAATCTCCGCTCCTGCGCAAAGATTTCGTTTTCGATGAATACCAGATACTCGAAGCACGCGCTGCCGGCGCGAGCGCCGTCCTATTGATCGCCGCCATGTTGACGCCGGTCCAGCTGCGCGACCTTGTGCAGTCGGCCCAGGCGCTTGCGCTTGCCGCGCTCGTCGAGGTCCACACACAACCCGAATTGGATCGCGCGCTGGAAGCCGACGCCACACTCATCGGAGTCAACAACCGCGACTTGCACACGTTTCAGACGACGCTCGAAGTCACAGCTGCGTTACGCCCGCAGGTCCCCGCGAACGTCACGCTCGTCTCCGAGAGCGGCATTCGCACGGCCGCCGACGTCCGGCGGCTGGCCGACCTACAGGTGGATGCAATGTTAATCGGCGAGGCAATTGTCACCGCGCCGGACGTGGGCGCCGCCGTGAGGCAGCTTGCCCGGTTGGAGCCGTTCAACGCATGAAACTGCAGATCAAGATTTGCGGCATCACATCAGAAGCGGAAGCGATTGCCGTCGCTGGGCTGGGCGCAACGCATCTGGGATTGAATTTCTACCCCCCCAGCCCACGGTACCTGACTCGTCATGCGGCGCGCGCGATCTGTGCGGCGGTACACCGGCTGCCGGAACGGCCACTTCTGGTGGGCGTCTTCGTAAATGCATCGCCGCACGATGTCCTCGCCGAGCTCGAGGCCTGTGGGCTGGATCTGGCGCAACTATCCGGCGACGAACCACCAGAAATGCTGCGCATTCTTGGCGCGCGCGCTTTTAAAGCCGTACGGCTGGCAGGACAACAAAGCCTTTCCACCGATAGGTACCTGAATCAGACTCCGAAGGACAATCTCCATGTTCCTGAGCTGCTGCTCGACGCGCAGGTCCGTGGCATGTACGGCGGCACCGGCCAGACAGGCGATTGGACGCTGGCCGCGACCGTCGCTCAGAAATGTCGGGTGATGCTGGCAGGCGGCCTCACGCCTGACAACGTCGCCGCTGCCGTGCGCGCGGCGCGCCCGTGGGGCGTGGATGTAGCTTCGGGCGTCGAATCTGCGCCGGGCGTCAAAGATGTTGACAAGGTAGCTGCGTTCATCGCCAACGCGCGAGCAGTCTCCACGCCGGAACCGACAGCGCGACGATAGCATCAAAATGAGGCATCTATGACGACAAACACCTTGCCACGGAAATTCGGAGACTATGGCGGCCAATTCGTGCCCGAAACGCTCATGCCGGCGCTGGATGAATTGGAGACAGCCTACAGCGCCTGCCGCGTCGATCCTCAGTTCCGGCAGCAGTTCACGCGCTTGTTGCAATCGTATGTCGGACGGCCAACACCGCTAACATTCGCCGCTCGACTGAGCGAGACTTGCGGCGGCGCGCGCATCTACCTGAAGCGCGAAGACCTGGCTCACTCGGGCGCGCATAAGATCAATAACGCCCTTGGCCAGGCGCTGCTGGCAGTGCAGATGGGTAAGCAGCGTATTATCGCGGAGACCGGCGCCGGACAGCACGGAGTCGCCACGGCCACTGCATGCGCGCTGCTCGGGTTGGAGTGCGTGGTTTACATGGGCACGGTGGACATGGCGCGTCAGTCCCCAAACGTGTTCCGCATGAAGTTGCTGGGCGCGGAAGTACGCCCGGTCGCGTCGGGTTCGCAAACGCTCAAGGACGCCATCAACGAAGCCATCCGCGACTGGGTGACCAATGTCGCGACCACGCATTACCTGCTCGGCTCCGCGCTCGGCCCGCATCCCTATCCGACCATGGTGCGTGACTTTCAGTCAGTCATCGGACGCGAAGCGCGCGCGCAGTTTCTGGAAGTGGAAGGTCGGCTGCCGGACACGGTCATTGCCTGTGTAGGCGGCGGATCCAACGCTATCGGAATTTTCCATGAATTTATCGGCGATGAGAGCGTGGCGCTGATCGGCGTCGAGGCCGGCGGAAGCGGCATCGAAAGCGGCAAACACGCTGCCCGTTTTGCCGACCCCAAACTCGGGCGGCCGGGCGTGCTTCACGGCGCATACACCTATGTACTGCACGACTCCGACGGGCAGATTGCCCCAACCCACAGCGTGAGCGCCGGGCTGGACTATGCCGCTGTCGGGCCGGAACATGTGCAGTTGCGCGCGACCGGGCGGGCCAGCTACACCTACGCCACAGACGCGGAAGCGTTGGAGGCATTCCAGCTCCTGTGCAAGCTAGAGGGGATCATCCCGGCGCTGGAATCGGCGCACGCAGTGGCCGAAGCGATCAAGCGCGCGCCGTACATGACGTCGGAGGCTGCGCTCATTGTCAACCTTTCCGGGCGCGGGGACAAAGACCTCGACACGGTCATGGGCCTGGTTGGCGCATGACTTCCGCTCACCGCCGTGCTTGGTCTAACTACTCCCGTGATTCATCCATGACTCGACCAGTCGATCTCATCAGCAGTGCATTTGAGAAGCCCTCGCCCGCTTTTATGCCGTACTTTACGTTGGGGTATCCCGATTACGAGACATCGCTGGACATTGTTACAGAAATTGCAGCGGCTGGCGCCGACCTGATTGAGCTCGGGCTTCCGTTCTCCGACCCA
>JBHHUI010000245.1:0-5206 GCA_046753805.1 Anaerolineales bacterium | reverse complement strand
ATTGCGCAGGGCTTCTTCCAGTCCGCGCGCGACAGATCCGGGCGAGTGGTAGCGGGCGAGATACTCCGGCGTGAAGTAGGCGCTGTCGTAACGACCCAGACTGAGCAAATACGTCGTCAGCACAAAAAGACCCGCCAATACCAGCGGCGCAGCCGTCAGGACCGCCAGCCAGCGCAGGTTTAGATACGGCTTCCTCTCGTCAATTTCGACCAATCCATTATTCGACATAGACTTCAATCCGTTCACCATCTACCTCGTCGATTACATCCACAATTTTTCCGCTCACGCCGGCCCGAATCGCCTCGGCAAGTTTTTCCATTTCGAACCCCTCGACTTCGGGAACGAAATGCGCGCCGATTTGTAAACCGACCTTCACCAGACCCATGGGCAGGTTTATATGCACTTTGGAACGCCCCGAGGCGATGTCACTCACGCGCACGCGCAATTGCCGGGGGTCGTTCGCCGAAGATGAGCGCTTCTTGTCGCCGCCCAGAGCCGCCAGCAGTTGCGCGCCTTCGTCGGCCGAGATCTTGCCCTCCTCGATCATTTTCAGGATTTTGAGTCTCTCTTCAGTTGTCGCCATACGCCTATCCCAGGGATACCTGAATGCGTTCTCCGCCTGTCCCGGTCTCATCTACCTCCACTACGAGCGGCTCGCCGTCCTTGAGACCCTGCTCAAGCGCAAGGACGACTTCGTCGACGTACGTCGCGCCCAGGCCGGATATGTACCGGCGCAATAAGCGCAGAACGCGCGCTGCAAAGGCGAACGGCAATGGCAGGCTCAGCGCAACTGTGCCGGGCCAACCGTTATCCGCGCGCCGAACCCGCACGTGCAGCCAGCGCGCCGAACGGCTGCGCCACGCTAGCGCCGCGAGCGCGACGCCGCCCAGTAACGGCGCTCCCGCGCAGGCGAACCAGAAGGCCGACCGGGACTGCAGCGCGAGGAACTGGGCGAGAGCTGCCGCCAGAACGAGCCCAACACCGGCGATGAACGGAACGCGCCACCAATCGCGCCAGCGGCGTTTGGGGGCGTTGCCGGTTGCGTTTGGGGGTTGTCCAATATGCGGCGTTTCCTCTTGCGTCAAAATCTGCTCAAGTCGCAGCGCGCCGGCCGCCGCGCTCAACTGGCCCCGTTCGATCTGCTCCAGAATGTGCATCCGCTCGGCGTTGCGGTCAGTCATGTCAATGCTCCGAAATGAGTCCAAAAGTGGTTACGTTCATCAGCTCGACGCCAATTGGATCGCTGGTCGGCAGCAACAGCACGGCAAAGCGCTAAACGGCGTGGTCGGGGCGGCATCAGACACGGCCCTCACCTTCCAGCGCTGCGAGCAACCTCTCCGCCTCCGCCGCGCTGATTTTCCCATCTTCGACCATACGCAATACCGCCATGCGCTCGTCGTCGCTTACCGGCTCATTCGGTTCGACGGTGGACGAGGCAGTCCAGTTGGCCCCTTGCATACGCGCCGCCCGCGACCCGTCAAATTCGAATCGCGGCCCATCCGCGCCAATTGCGATGTGCACGCGCCGACCCGCGCGCTGGCCACGCCCCGCTCTGCGCTCGGCCCGCCGGCGGCTCCGGGCAAGTTGGCGCGCGAACTTGCGTTGCGCCGTGGCGATCTTCCTCTCCGCCCGCCGGATGCGATGTCCGACGCGCGCCGCCGATTCGGGATCCAGATTCGCTTGCGCCAGACGGTCGTGAAGCTCGCGTTGAAGCGAATCCAGATGATGCTCCACGCGGTGCAAGATGTCTTCTGTGATGGAACTGACTTCTTCGCCCAGGTCGAACGGCTCTTCCACCTCGAAGTCAGCGCCAATCTCATCCTGTAGTTCCCCATCAGCAGCCTCGCCGACGACGAGGATGGGTCCACCCGCAGTCAAATGTACCGGACCGCCGCCTCCGCCCAGCGCAACAGCGGCGGGTCCGGGGGACAGCGCTTCATCTTGCCCGCCCACGGCGACTCGCGCCCGACCACCCGAGTTGAGTTTCAGATTGGCATGCGGCTCGCCGAGCAGGCGCAGGTATATCTTGCCGCCTGCGCTGATCGAGTAGATCTGCGCCTGCACAAGCTCGAGGCGCAGCGCAGCCCGTCCGCCGACCTCAACAGTCACACCCCCCTCTATGTCGCGCGCGTGCAAATGGCCGCCGATGCTACTGGCAAATTGGCCTTTGACGGTGCTCACACGCGCATGGCGACCGACTGTCTCCACACGCAGGTCGCCGCTGACCGTGCGCGCCAACAAATCGCCGCCAACGGCTTGCCCGTGCGTCTCGCCGACATCACGCAAATGCAGACTCCCTGCCACCGTACCGATGGACATGGACGCATGGACCAAATCGATAAATACATCGCCATGGACGGACGCAATGGATAGGCGCGCATCGTGCGGCACGCGCAACTCGCAACCCGCAAGCGAGCGAATCGTTATCTGGTCGTCCGTCTGGTCGGCCAGCAGGTCGGTCGCCGACATACCGTCAACACTCACTTCCGCCCGTTCCCAACCGCGAACCCGAAGGTTCCCCAGCACCTCCTCGATCCGGATGGTCGGAGCGTCTTTCGTCGAAAACTGCTGGAGCGACATCGGCTACCTCTCTCTGTATTCGTTCAACCCTGGAGCAAGCGCATGGCTTCTTCGCTCGAGATTCGACCCTGGTCGAGGTCTTCAAGTATCTTGCGCCGGTCCGCCTCGGAAAGTTGTGAGCTTGGTTCTTGGTTGAGTTCGTAACCCATGGCGCGGATTACCTCGTGGAGCCGGCTGCGCACGGTGGGATAAGAAAGCCCGAGCTCAGCTTCGAGCCGGTTCAGCTTTCCTTCGTTGCGCACGAAAGATTCGATGAACGCAATCTGTTCGGCGTTCAATTGAGAGAACGCTCCGACGGAAAAGCGACCTTCGATATTTACATCGCAGTTACGGCAGTGGATTCGCGTTACCGTAATCTCACCGCCGCAAATGGGGCACTGACTGGGAAGAGGATTCATCGTAGCGCCGAGCTCCAAGCCTGTCGAATCATTCAATAATATGCAGTTATTATACAGACAAACTTAGTATTGTCAATCACTTATTCAATAATATTAATATATGAGTTGATTATTCTGATTTTTACTGACATAATATACGACGAGATGTGTTTGTATTGTTGTCGGTCAAGCGGGCGATGTTTAAAGAGAGCGACTGCCAGCCTCCGCTTTAAAAAGCAAGCGCCAGTCTCGCGGCGGAGACCTGGCGCTCACCGTGCGTGTTCAGAAGACAGGGCTTATGCGATCATCGAAACCAGTTGTTTCACGACCTGTCGCACGCTGGTTCTCCGGGTGGCGACGCAGGGCATCACAAGCACGTTCGAGGCAACTTTCATCTCACGTCGCATCTGATCGAGGGAGGGCGCGCACGCCAGGTCCTGCTTGTTCGCGGCGACAACATATGGCACAGGCTGCTGGCGCGAGAAAGCCTCGATCAGTTCACGAGCGTCGGCGAAGGTATCCGGCTGGCACGAATCGACGAGCACAACGAAGCCGTGCATTTCGCGGGTGAGGATGTCCCACATAAAATCAAAGCGCGCCTGCCCGGGGGTTCCGTTCAAATGTAGAATGGCGTCGTCGAGCGCCACCCGGCCATAATCCATTGCCACCGTCGTTTCACGTTTTCCATCCGCAGCGCCGGCTGACACCCTGCGCTCTGTGCGGACAACCTCGATATCACTCAGAGTCTCGACAAACTGGGACTTGCCCGCGCCATAGGGACCGGTCACGACAAGTTTGAGCGTCCTCTCCATGTCAGTTCAGTTCCCCCTTATCGCGCTTGAAGTCCACAAAGCGGTAGCCGACGCCACGCTCGGTGTGAATATACTGCGGATTGTGCGGGTCTTTTTCAAGCTTCTGGCGCAAGTAGTTGATATAGAGCCGCAGGTAGTGGGTCTCGTCCCGGTATTCGTATCCCCAGACCTTGGCCAGCAATTGATCGTGGGGCACGACCCACCCGGCGTTGCTTACCAGATGGTAAAGCAGGCGATATTCGGTCGGACGTAGTTTGACCAGCTTGCCTTCGACATGAACTTCACGCCGGTCGAAATCAATCTGCAAGCGGTCGTCCACCTGCAGCGGGCCCTTTGTCCTCGGCGCCGGCATCTCGGCGCGCCGCAACACGGCCTTCACACGACTGACCAATTCGCGCGGGCTGAATGGCTTTGTCACATAGTCATCAGCGCCGAGTTCGAGGCCCCGCACACGGTCGTCCTCATCGCCGCGCGCCGTGAGCATGATCACGGGCACGGTTGATATTTCGCGCAACAATCGCAAGGTCTCAAACCCGTCCAATTCCGGCATCATGACGTCGAGCACGACCACATCTGGCAGCACATCCCGTATTTGTTCCAATGCCTGCAATCCATCGTGGGCCTCCTGCACCGTGAATCCCTCGAGTTCCAGATTCATGCGGATGAATCGGATCATGCGCGGCTCGTCGTCCACGACAAGGACGCGATAGTTATCTTTTGAAAGGTCTGTCATTTAACGATGAGAGGCTGCGACAAGCTGCACTGGCAGCCACGCTATTCGCGCACGAAAGTGACGACTTCCTCTTCCTCGTCACTGGGCATAATCTCGATGAAACTGACGCGCGAAATCGGCCAGATGACGGTCGTCACCTCGGCGAGGATGTAGTGCAAGTCCTTGCCGTCGCGCCGGCGCGGATTCTGGAGCGTTACAAACTGGTCCTGCGGTTCCGGCAGTGCATCCATCTCCGCGAGGATCGGATCCTCGTTGGCAATATGTACCAGCACCGTATATGCCATTTGTGTTGACTCCCCTCCCCGGTCGCCAGATTCTATCCGGAGTTCAAGCTTCGAAATATACGCGCATGACCAGCTTCCCAAGCCGGAGCTCATCGCCGCTAGTCAGGGTATACGGCTGATCTGGAACGAGACGCTTACCGTTCAATGCGCTCCCATTGGTACTGTGCTGATCTACAATGGTAACGCCTTCATGCGACCTGCGCAGCACGGCGTGATGGCGCGAAACACCCAATTCCAGGCCACGGTATTTCGACAAGTCCAGGTCGGAGGGTGCGCCTGTGCCATCATCCGCGCGCCCAATGCGGTATTCGTCTTTCCCCGACAGGACGACGGGCACATTCTCGCCGCGAATACGGACAGTGATTTGCCGCCGCCCGCTGGCCGGCGAAGAAGCTCCGCGAGGCAACTGTCTTCGACCTC
>JBHHUI010000244.1:0-5216 GCA_046753805.1 Anaerolineales bacterium | reverse complement strand
CGGGATACCCCGCAGCTTGCTGCGGGGTAGTTCATTGGTGTCTTTTGACTCACATGGGCTTCTCGAGCCCGCTTCGAAAGAGGATGACAGATGACAGTTCAAACCAACCTCGCCGAACCGGCTGCTGTCGAGCGGCGACTGCACGACCGTCACATGCTCGAGATCGATTTCGACCGCGCGCCCTTCACCATCGCCTGGGAGATCACGCGCGCCTGCGCATTTGCCTGCGTACACTGTCGCGCCGATGCGCAGCACCAGCGTGATCCGCGTGAGCTGACCACCGAAGAGGGGTTCCAGCTCATCGAGCGCTTCAAAGGGTTTGGGAACCCAATCCTCATCTTCACTGGCGGGGACCCGATGATGCGGCGCGACCTTTTTGACCTGATCCGTTACGCCACGGACGTCGGGCTGCGCTGCTCGCTGACACCGACCGCCACCGCGCTTCCCACAATAGCGCGGTTGCAGAAGGCCAGGGCGGCCGGCATCCGCCGGATCGCACTCAGCCTGGATGCGCCCTCGCCCGAGGTACACGATGACTTCCGGCTGGTGCAGGGGTCGTGGAAACGCACGATGCGTATCTTGCGCAATGCTCGGGAAGTCGGGCTCAGCGCGCAAGTAAACACGACTGTCACAAAACACAATGCGCAGCTGCTGCCGGCGATGGTGGATTTTGTGCAGGAAGTCGGTGCTGTGCAATGGAGCATCTTCTTCCTGGTGCCCACCGGGCGCGGGCAGATCGACGACATGGTCTCGGCCGAAGAGCACGAACGCATTTTCCATTGGTTGTATGACCTGTCGCAAGCCGCTCCATTCGATATCAAAGCCACGGCTGCCCCGATGTATCGCCGCGTCGCCATCGAACGCCGGCGGGCCGAGGCGGCCCGGGCGGGCGAAGATGGGATCACCTTTCAGGGTGCGGGCTTTCAGTACGCCGATGGGCTGCATCGCCCTGTGAAAGGCGTCAACGACGGGCGCGGCTTCCTCTTCATCTCGCATCAGGGCGAGATCATGCCCTCCGGGTTCCTCCCGATCTCCGCCGGCAATGTGCGCTCCGTAGACGTGGTCGATACCTATCGCAACCACCCGCTGTTCCGCGACCTGCGCGATCCAGCCAAGCTCAAAGGCCGTTGCGGTGTCTGCAAGTGGAAGGTGGTCTGCGGCGGACAGCGCGGGCGCGCCTATGCTTTAACCGGCGATTATTTAGAGACCGATCCGGCTTGCGCATACCATCCAAACTGATTGCGGAGAATCCGATGTCTGAGACGACAGCGCCCACCCTTAACCATTTTGCTCTCTATTCCTTCAGCGAGCAGTACTGGCAACATCCGTCGGATGAGCAGACCGCTTTCCGTGGCGCGTGGTTGTCTGATCTACGTTCGGTCGCACAGAGCGTCAACGTATACCAGGTGTTCCCGAGCGAGGGGCAGACCGACATCCTTGTTTGGAGCGCTGTCTCCGTTAAAGACCACGGCGATACAGCCGCGTTCTTCGCGGCTTACGCTCGCGCCGCCAGTCCGCACCGCACACTGATCAGACCGGGGAACGTGCTGTGGGGCTACACGCGCCCGTCGCAGTACACCAAAACCCGTTCAACCCAGGAGATCGATCCCTTTGCGCAAACGCGCAGTCCTTACCTGGTGGTCTATCCCTTCGTGAAGACGAAGGAATGGTATTTCCTCAGCCGCGAGGCGCGCCAGGGCATGATGAACGAGCATATCCGCATTGGCAAGCAGTATGCGGAAATCAAGCAGCTGCTGCTCTATTCAACGGGCTTGCAGAGCCAGGAATTCGTCGTCGTGTATGAGACGAACGATTTGGCGCTCTTCTCGTCGCTAGTGACGGAACTGCGCAGCACCGAGGCGCGTCGCTTCACGGAACGCGACACGCCGCTCTTCACGGCCGTTTATCACCCGGCGGAAGAGACGCTGGCGCTCTTCCGATGACCACTTCGAACGGGGTTCAACCGGCTGAGCCGTCCGCGCGTTTCCTGCGCGCCTGCCGGCGCCTGCCGGTAGACCGTACGCCGGTGTGGTTGATGCGCCAGGCCGGACGTTACATGCCGGAATACCGCGCGCTGCGCGCCGGCCATAGCATGCTAGATGCGATCAGCACGCCCGAACTGGCGGTCGAGATCACGCTGCAACCCCTCAACGCCTTTGACCTGGACGCCGCTATCATCTTCGCGGACATCCTGCCGCCGCTGATCGGCATGGGGCTGCAGCTGGATTTTGTCAAAGGCGAGGGGCCGCTCATCGACAACCCGCTCCGCACGACCCGTGACATCGATCTGCTGGGCGTGCCGCCGGCTGTGGAGACGCTGGCCGGAACATTACAAGCCATCCGGCTCGCGGCGGCGGAACTAGAATTGCGTGGCATACCGCTGATCGGTTTTGCGGGCGCGCCGTTCACGCTGGCCAGCTACGCCATCGAAGGCGGCAGCAGCCGGTCTCATGCAAAGACCAGGGCGCTCATGTATTCCGAACCGGCCGCCTGGGTGCGCCTGATGGGCAAACTTACGACCGTGGTGGGCGATTACCTGCGCCAGCAAGCCGCCGCCGGCGCGGCAGCCCTGCAAGTCTTTGACTCGTGGGTCGGCGCGTTGGGGGTACAGGACTACGTCCGCTACGTGCAGCCTTTCAACCGCAAGCTGTTCGGCATGTTGGCCGAGACCGGCGTCCCGTTGATCATGTTCAGCACGGGAACCAGCAGCTACTTGCGCGAAGTGGCCTCCTGCGGCGGCGATGTGGTCGGCGTGGATTGGCGCCTCCCGCTCGACCGCGCCTGGGAGCAGATCGGCCATGACTGCGCCATCCAGGGCAATCTCGATCCGGCCGCGCTGCTTGCGCCCTGGCGCGAGCTGCAACCGCGCATCGACGACGTGCTTCATCGCGCCGACGGTCGGCCGGGGCACATCTTCAACCTGGGGCACGGCGTGCTGCCCGAGACGCCGGTGGACAACGTGCGGCGGCTTGTGGACTATGTGCACCAGTACAGGACGCAGGCGGAAGCCGAGGAACAAGAATTGGAGACCGTGCCCGCGAGCCGCGCATGAATCCCCACGCTGGAACCAGCTTCGGAGAATAACATGACACTCAACTGGATCGGGCCGATTGCCGCCGCCGCCACGTTTTTCGGCATCTGGGTCGGCCACGTCAGTGTACGCAAGATCGACTTCATCTCGCCCACCGTCTGGCGGCCGGCGGCGCTGGCGCTCGCGCTGGGGCTTGGACTTGAATTGTGGGCCTACCGCACGACCAACACCGGGCTGGCGGTCGCGCTCGGTATCCTGGGCATGACGGTGCTGTGGGATGCGTTTGAGTTCGCGCGGCAGCAAAGGCGCATCCAACGCGGCCATGCACCGGCCAACCCGAACAATCCACGCCATGCCCGGCTGTTGGCCGCCGGCGGCGCGACCACCGTGGACTTGCTCAAACGCGCGCCGGTGGGACGTCCAGTGGATCCAGAACAGGCGCTCGCGCCGGCACATCCCGGGGAGGGGTCCCGATGAGCCTGCTAGGCCCCGGACTGGGCCTCGCCACACTCCTGATCATCGGCCTCGGTTTTGTTTGGGTCATCCGAGGGGAATACTATCTGGGCTACCTGTGGTGGCCGTACATCATGGGCGCCGGTGTTCTGGTGGTGGTTGCATCTGCATTTGTTCCGGGCGTCTGGCCTTCTGCCTTGCTGGGTGCGCTGGGCGGCTCGGTCATCTGGGGCAGCACCGAACTCAAGGAACAGGCGGTGCGCACGGAGTTGGGCTGGTTCCCGTTCAACCCCCGGTCGCGGCCGCAGCCGCCCGGCGTTGAGACGATTAAGAAGTGGCCGGCCCCGCATTTGTAGGGCGTCATGATGAACCCGATTGGCGTCCTCTTCATGGCCTACGGTGGGCCGAGCACACTTGCGGAGATTCCCGGCTACCTGGCCGACATCCGCAACGGGCGTCCAACGCCGGCCGCGGTGGTAGAAGATATTACACACAATTATCGCCAGATCGGCGGCCGCTCGCCGCTGCTGGAGATCTCCACACGCCAGATGGAGGCCACCGTCGCGTTACTCAATACACCCGGCAAACCGGCGTGCTTTCGCGGCTACCTCGGCATGCGGCACTGGTCGCCCTGGATCGAGGAGACCGTGCGCGACATGCTTGCAGACGGCATCTCGCAGGCCGTCAGTCTGGTGCTGGCCCCGCACTACAGCAAGCTGAGCATCGCCAAATACCAGGCGAAGATCGCTGCTGGGCTCGACCTGTATCGCGGCCACATTGAGTTTGCGCACGTGGAGAGCTATCACACCGCGCCCGGCCTCATCGCGGCGTTGGCCAAGCGTGTGCGCGCCGGTCTGGAGCGCTGGCCACAAGCCGAGCGTGACTCAGTACACGTGGTATTCAGCGCTCACAGCCTGCCGGCGCGCATTCTGAAAATGGGCGATCCCTACGACGCTCAATTGTGTGAGACCGCCGGCCTTGTGGCTGCCCATGCCGGGCTGGCCGCCGAGCGATGGTCGTGGAGCTACCAATCGGCCGGGCGCAACGCCGAGATTTGGCTGGGGCCGCAGCTGCCTGAGCACTTAGCCGCGCTCGCGGCGCGCGGCATACGAAACGTGGTGAGTGTGCCGGTCGGGTTTGTCTCCGAACATGTCGAAATCCTGTATGACGTCGATGTGCTGGCGCAGGCGGTCGCCCGTGAGCGCGGCATACGTCTGGAGCGCCCACCAGTCCTGAATGACGATCCCCTGTTTGTTAATGCGCTGGCGCAAGTCATTCGAGAGAAGGCGGCTCAGTTGCAGGAGGAGCAGCCGGCATGAAGCACATCGTCGTCGTAGGCGGCGGCATCGCCGGGCTGGCGGCCGCCTATCGCTTGCAGACTCTGGCCCGCGAGGCGGCTCTGCCGTTTCGGATCACACTGTTCGAGCGCGACACACAACTGGGCGGAAAAATCCGCACTGAGCGCCACGATGGTTTCATCGTCGAGGGCGGCCCGGACACGTTCCTGGCTTACAAACCCTGGGGGGTGGCGCTGTGCAAAGAACTCGGCCTGGCCGCGCGGCTGCGTGGTACGAACCAAGCGCACCGCAAAACCTACGTAATGAGGGACGGTCGTTTGCACAGGCTACCCGAGGGCCTCACCGGCATGATCCCGACGCGGTTTACACCCATGTTGCAGACGACTCTGCTCTCGTGGCCCGGAAAGCTGCGCATGGGACTGGATTTCCAGTTG
>JBHHUI010000243.1:0-5221 GCA_046753805.1 Anaerolineales bacterium | reverse complement strand
GCGCCGAATTTATGACAACCCCACCAGCGACTGGGACGGTACCTGGCACTTGGTCGCGTACTCGTTCTCCAACGGACAGGAGCGTATCCGCCACCGGTTGCGCAAAGAGCTTTCGTGGCTCGGTTTCGGGCAACTGAACAATGGCACGCTGATCTCTCCGCACGACCACATTAGCGAGGTCCGCGAGCTGGTCGCCGCCCTGGGTGCGACTTCGTCGGTGGATTACTTCCGCGCCGATTATAAAGAACTATACGGCGCCAACAATCTGGCAATGCGCTGCTGGTCGCTGGACGAGATCAACGATTACTATTGCGAATTCATCGAGAAATACCGCCCGATGTATCAACGCGACCTCCTCGCCGTGGATTCCCGGCCGCCGGCGTATTGCTTCGAGCGACGCTTCTGGCTAACGCACCAATATCGCTATTTTCCGTTCCACGATCCGTACCTGCCAGCCCAGTTGCTGCCGGACAACTGGCGCGGCGGCGAGGCAGTACAGTTGTTCCGTGACTATCACAGCCTGCTCAGGAACAATGCAGAAGCATACGTCGATCAGGTACTGGCCGGCGCGCCCTCGAAGACAGGAGCTATTTAGATGCCCATAACCGTATTCCCTGAATGGCACGACAAGCCGCTGGATGAGCTGCTGTACCAGACCCGCGAACTGCTTGAAGATATGTCGTTTCCGACCGTCCGGCGCTGGCGCGAAGCCGGCGGCAAAGTAGTCGGACACTTTCAGGTCTACTTTCCCGAAGAGATCGTCCACGCGGCCGGCATGTTGCCCGTGAAGGTGCGCGGCGCGCCGGTCGAGGCCATGCAGGCGGACTCGCACTTCGGTTCGTATCTGTGCTCGATCCTGAAAACCTCGCTCGAACTGGCTTTTAGCAACCGCGTCCCAATGGAGATGTTCGTCACGCACCCCATTTGCGACGCAGCCCGCAACCTGGCCGCCGTGTGGGGCCGCAACTTTGAATATCCCTGTCGCATTCTGTATTTGCCGCAGAACGCAAATTCGGGCTATGCGGCCACGTACTTGCGCGATGAGTACGCACGGCTGCGAGACGAAGTGGCAGCGATCGCGAAGCGGGAAATCAGCGATGACGACCTGCGACAGTCGGTGGAATTATTCAACATGAACCGCGCCCTGCTCCGCCAACTGTACGCCATCAAGCGCGAGACGCCGTGGATGCTATCGGCTGACGAGGCGTATGCACTCGTCGCCGTCGCTGCGGTATTGCCTCGTGAAGAACACAACGCGCTACTGGCGGCTGCGCTGCCCATGATCCAGCAGCGCGAAAGCAAGCCACAGGACAAGGTGCGCGTCGTGTACGAAGGCGGTTTTTGCGAACAACCCCCGCTGGATATGCTGCGTACCATTGGCCGCTCGTGTTATGTGGTGGACGATGACTTGCTGATCGGCCTGCGCTGGATTCTTGACGATGTGGTTGTGGACGGCGACCCTTTGCTCAACCTGGCGTCGGCCTACCTGGAACAATCTTCATACAGCCCGGTGCAGCACGACCTGCGCAAGCCGAAGGAGCAGATGCTGTTGCAACGCATTCAGGGCGCCGGCGCCGATGCCGCCATCATTACGGCCGCCAAGATGTGCGAGCCCGGGCTCGAAGAGCAAGTAGCCTATACGCAGGCGCTTGACGAAGAAGGTATCCCATATTTCGTAAGCGAGTTTGAAGAGAATATGACCAGTTTCGACCATCTGGAAATTCAGTTGGAAACGTTCGTAGAAAATATCCTCTTCTAATACCATGCTCCCTCGATCCATCGTAGACTGTGAGGCTTCACAATGACTGACACATCTGAGAACACCGATATCGTAGGGCGCGGCAACCGCGACGGCGCGCGCATGTTCCGCGAGTGGTTCAATGGCCTGAGCGCGGCCGAGGACGCGGGCGGGAAAGCGGCATATGTATTTGTAATGGGCAGTATGGCTGAGATTCTAGCTTGCTTTGATTTCTCAATGGTGTTCCCAGAGATCAATTCACTGCAAACCGCGGTGCGCCGGATCGCCCACGAATATCTGAACGAGGCGGAAGACGTCGGCTACTCGCCGGATATTTGCGGGTATGTCAAAGCCGATATCGCCGTCCAGCTCCGCAACGGCGAACACCCGATGGGGCGCATCCCAAAGCCCAACATCGCCGTGCTCACCAACGCTTGCAACACCTACATCAAATGGGCCGAAATCTGGGAGCGCATGTATGGCATCCCGATCTTCACATTCGACGTGCCGGGCACTCGCGCCGCCGGCACCCAGACCTGGGCCGGCGACGAATCATTTGAAGCCGACCGGCGCTATGTCGAGGCGCAGGTGAAGGAACTGATCGCGCTTTGCGAAGAAGTCTCCGGGGTCAAGTTTGACATCGACCGTTTGCGCGAGACACTCCGCCACACCAACGAGATGAACCGGGGCTGGAAGCGCGTGCTCAACTTGAACCGCAGCCGGCCCTCGCTCTTCAACGCCGTCACCGATGGGACGGTCTACCTGGGCGTGTCCAATGGCTTCCGAGGCACCGAGGCCGGCAGCCGCTATTTTAATGAACTCGTGGAAGAAATGGAATACAAGGCCGCCCACGGCATCGGTACGCTCACCGACGAGCAATACCGGTTGTTGTTTGTCGGCGTCCCGTGCTATCCCATCTTCCGGCGTTTCAACGAACTGTTCACCGAATGGGGCGGAACATTCGTCAATTCCACATACCTGTGGTTCGCGTCGGGCGGCTCCAGCCACGGCTTTGAATACGACCTGGCGCGGCCGCTTGAGAGCCTGGCGGAGGGCATTCTGATAAGCGTGCGCGATGCTATGGACAGTATGTTTTATCAGGACCAGATTCTGGTGGAAATGTCGGAGACCTTCCACGCCGACGGCGTGGTATACCACCCGATCAAAAGCTGCCGCACCGTCTCAACCGGTCTGGCGGACAACCGCCGCTCGCTCATGGCCTCGCGGGATGTGCCAAGCCTGTTTATCGAATCGGACATGATGGACAAGCGCGTGGTATCGGAGGCGCAGCTCAAGAACCGCATTGACGCATTCTTTGAAGGGCTCGCTTCGCGGCGCGTGCATGCTGCCGCGGCGCATAACTGATCAAACACTACAGGTGAATACAGGAGAACGGCCATGGCATATGCAGCCGGTGTGGATGTAGGCTCGACGCAGACAAAGGCAGTCATCATTGACGAAGAACGGCAAATTGTGGCGCGGTCATTGACCGACACAGGCGCGAACGTGGTCCAGGCTGCCGAGAACGCCTACGCCGAATGCCTGGACGCGTCGGACATCCGCGAAGAGGAAGTGGAGTATATCGTCGGTACGGGCTACGGTCGCTACCGCGTTACGTTTGGCAACACCCAGGTCACCGAGATCAGTTGCCACGGGCGGGGAGCGGTGCACATGTTTCCCGGCACGCACACCGTGGTCGATATGGGCGGCCAGGATACCAAGGCCATCCGCGTCAAGGAGACGGGCGAAATCCTCGACTTCTGCATGAACGACAAATGCGCCGCCGGCACGGGTCGTTTTCTGGGCGCGGCCTCGGCGGCGCTGGACATTCCTCTCGATCAACTGGGCGTCGTGGCGCTGCAGGCCGAGCATCCGGTAAAGATTAGCACGACCTGCACGGTCTTTGCAGAGTCGGAGGTGCTGTCGTGGTTGGGCAAAGGCAAGAAGATCGACGACATTCTGCTGGGCGTCCACCAGTCGATTGCCTCGCGTTCGATCGGGCTGCTGCGCCGGGTCGGCGTGGAGGACGAGGTGACTTTCACCGGGGGCGTCGCCAAAAACGTCGGCATGATCGAGACGCTGCAGGCGGGCCTCGGCGTCAAATTGAATGTAAGCGAAGAGTCGCACTACATGGGCGCGCTGGGCGCAGCGCTCTTTGCGCTCGATCATATCCTGGCCAGCCGCACGCCGCGCTCGGTCGCAGCCTAGGAGAAACAGCATGCCATATACGGCCGGAATTGACGTTGGGTCAACGTACACGAAAGCTGTCATTTTAAATACAGAGGGCGAGATCGCCGGGCGCGCCATGAACAGCACGGGCTTTAAGCTTGACGAAGCGGCCCGCCGCACGTTCGACATGGCGCTTGCAGAGACCGGTCTGGAGGCGGCGGATGTGAAGTATATAGTCGCGACCGGCTTTGGAAGGCACATGCCCTCGTTCACAGACGTTGCCGTGACAGACCTGACCGCCAGCGCGCGCGGGACTACTTTCTTCTTTCCCGGCACCCGTACCATCCTGGATGTGGGTGGACAGACGATGAAGGCCAGCCGGCTTGACGGCGATGCCAAAGTAAAATCGTTCCGACTGAACGATAAATGCGCCGCCGGTACCGGCGCATTCCTGGAGAAGACCGCCCGCTACATGGGCTATTCGACCGAAGAGATCGGCCCGCTGGTGGCTACGTCGAAAGAGCAGGTGCCGATTTCCGGCGTATGCGCTGTTTTTGCCGAGTCGGAAGTCATTAACCACCTCTCGCAAGGCGCCCCCCCATCTGACATCATGCACGGTGCAATCGGCTCGTTGGTCGGGCGCTCGGTGCAGTTGATGAAACGCGTGCGTATGGAACCGGAGTTCACGCTCATCGGCGGCATCCTGCGCTTCGAGACCATGGCCGAAGTGATCCGCGAACAGCTCGGTGCGGACGTGAACGTTCCGCCCGGGGACATGGTGCAGTTCATCCCGGCGCTCGGGGCCGCAGTGCTCGGGCAGCAGCGGCTTGCCAAGCTGGGCAGCGCTGCCCGGGTCGCTGCCTGAGCCCGTCCAACGTGCAATGGCATCCGACGCGACTGAAGACCCGACCCACGCGGACGAACTCAGTGAGATTGTGCAGCAGGAGGCGCGCCGTGTGCTATCGGATGCACATTTTGAACCCAACCCCGAACTCGTCGCCGCCGGCTGGGAGCGCCGGTTTGTGACGGATGGGCGACGCGCGCAGGAGTTGGTAGACCTCTATACCGAGACAGGATTCGAAGTGCACCTGGAGCCGCTCCGGGCCGAGGAGTTTGACGACGAGTGCGCCGAATGCGCGCTGCTGGCGTTGCTGCAATTCAGCACGATCTATACCCGCAGGAAACCGAAACCGGAGGCTGGAAAGTGACATTCGTGAGACGGATTGAACGTGTGGCGTTGGCCGTTGAGGACCTGGACACCGCCCAGGCGTACTTCGAGCGATGCTTCGGCGCGGAGTTTCATCCCGAAGAATT
>JBHHUI010000242.1:0-5227 GCA_046753805.1 Anaerolineales bacterium | reverse complement strand
GCCAGCGTAACAGGGTAGCCGCTGTTGCGGGAGTAACAGATGTCCGCAATGACGATGAATATCGTCATATAGCGCAAAATATAGATGTTTGTCATGCCAGAAAAGTGCATTCGTACACCTCCGCCGCTAAACATGAGCACGATAGTCTAATTACATAGATTCGCCGCCCCACAGATCATACGCCCGGATCGGAGTATTGGAATGGAAATCACCCGACAAGCTGACTACGCCCTGCGCGCCGTGTTGGATATCGCACGAAACAATGGCCATGCGCGCGTCACAACAGCCGATATCGCGG
Organism: Anaerolineales bacterium; assembly: GCA_046753805.1. Classification (GTDB taxonomy): domain Bacteria; phylum Chloroflexota; class Anaerolineae; order Anaerolineales; family JBHHUI01; genus JBHHUI01. The sequence goes on along the minus strand of JBHHUI010000242.1, from coordinate 4,929 downwards.
CGCGGCAGGGAATTCCCGCCTCATTTCTGGCCAAGATTGTCGGCCAGTTGTCTGTTGCCGGAATCCTATCAACCTCGCGCGGAGCGCGCGGTGGGGTGCGCCTGGGTCGCGCGGCGGACGCAATAACCTTCCTGGACGTGATCGAGGTCATCGACGGACCGATTATGGTCAACCGCTGCGTGCTCGACATGGACAACTGTACGTTCGGCGCCAGTTGCACGATGCGCTCAGTGTGGTGCACGGTGCAGGAGAATCTCACACGACAGCTGCGCGACGTATCAGTCGCGGATATGCTGCAACCAGCAACGGCGCCGGCGGCCTGACCGGCGCGCTGCCTCGAAGCGGATAACCCGGCCCGTGGGGGCCGGGCTATTTTGCTGCGGAAACGAGGGTTCGAGAAGCCGCCAAATGGGGAAAATGCCGGTTGGAGTGAAGCCGCAAGTGCGGCTATACTTGGCGGCATGCCTCAATTACGAATCCTGCTCGTAGACGACCACGAAGTTGTAAGGCTCGGCCTTAAAAGCCTGCTCAGCCGGCGTCCGGGTTTTGAGATTGTCGCGGAGACCGGCATGGCCGACGAGGCCGTGCGGCTTGCCCGCGCCCACAACCCGGATGTTGTGCTGCTCGATATCCGCCTGCCCGGCAAGAGCGGCATCGAGGCCTGCGCAGAAATAACAGCCGAACTGCCCGACACAAAAGTCATCATGCTCACCTCATACGCAGAGGACGACATGCTGTTCTCGGCCATCCGGGCCGGCGCCGCCGGATACGTGCTCAAGCAAATTGGCGGCGACGAACTGGTACGGTCCATCGAGGCGGCCAGCCGTGGCGAGGCGCCGCTCGACCCGGCTCTCACGCAGCGTGTATTTGCCGAGGTGCGCAAAGCCGTGCAGACTCAAGAAGCCGCTGCCTTTGGCGAACTCACGCAGCAGGAGATGCGCGTGCTGGCCGCCATCGCCGACGGTAAGACCAACCGTGAGATTGCAGCTGCGCTCTATTTGGGAGAGGGCACCGTCCGCAACTACGTGAGCAGCATCCTCTCCAAACTCCATGTGGCCAACCGGGCCGAAGCGGCTGCCTACGCCGTGCAGCACAAGATCCGCGACTTCATCGAAGAAACGGATACCTGATGCCCGCACCCAATTCCCACGCGCAAGCATTTCGCAAACTGAACCAGGCCATCCTGTCGATCAGCGGCGAACTGGACCTTCCGAAGACGCTGCAGCAAATTGTCGACGCCGCCCGGAAATTGGCCGGCGCGCGGTACGCCGCGCTCGGCGTGTTCGACGCCGACGGACGTCTAGACCAGTTCTTTTACAGCGGCTTGAGCGCGGAGGCTGCGGCGCGCATTGCCCGGCCGCCAGAGGGCCTGGGGCTGCTGAAAGCGTTGCTTGTCGAGCGCGAGTCGATCCGCCTGCCGCGTATCCACACCGATCCGCGTTCGGTCGGCTTTCCGCCCGGGCATCCGCCCATGAACAGTTTTCTCGGCGTGCCCATCCGCACCGCCGACGAAACGCTTGGCAATCTTTATCTGACCGAAAAGCTGCACCTGGCCGAATTCGAAACCGGCGACCAGCAACTGGTCGAGGTGCTGGCGACGCACGCTGCAATCGCAATCCAGAATGCGCGCCTGCACGCCCGCATGGGCGAGTTGGCGATCCTGGACGAGCGGGCGCGCATAGCAATGGACTTGCACGACGGCGTGATCCAGTCGATTTACGCCGTCGGACTTACGCTTGACTCATCGTTGCAGATCATGGGCGAAAACCCGGCCGAGGCGCGCGCACTGTTGCTGGAATCCATGGACGGCCTCGACGCCGCTATCCGGGACATCCGCAACTTCATTATGGACCTGCGCCCCGCCCGCTTTGAAGGCAATTTAAACGCTGGGATGGCGCGACTCGTGCGCGAGTTCCAGGCCAACACCCTGACGCCGGTAGAAACAGACATTACTTCGGAGGCGCTCGACGCGCTCATGGGCGTGGTTGCACGAGCCATCTTCTTCACCACTCAGGAGGCGCTCGCGAATGTGGCGCGACACGCACACGCTTCCGCTGTAAAGATCGTGCTGCGCCGGGAAGACGCCTATGTGACCCTGCATGTGTCGGACAATGGCATCGGGTTCGATCCGTCTCAACAGCAAGACGTAGTCGGCCACGGCCTCGCCAATATGCGCGCCCGCGCTGAAGCGTTCAATGGCAAGCTTGAAATCCACTCGAACAATATGTCGGGTACCAAGATAACGCTGCGCATCCCGCTCTGAGCTTGCGGGGCGGCTCCAACGCGCTGACCCCACAATTCTTCACAATTCCTTTACAAGTTTGTGCTATGCTCCGCGCACGTAAACTGCCCGGAGGCGCGCCCCCGCATGACAAAGACCATCCTGGTCGTCGACGACGAAGAACGCCTGGTCTCGCTGCTGACCGCCTATCTTGAACAGGAAGGGTACCGGGTTGCAAGCGCGCGAAACGGTCGCCAGGCGCTATTCGTAGCCCGCCACGAAAAACCCGACCTGATCGTGCTCGACCTGATGATGCCGGAAATGGATGGATATGAGTTCATCCGCCTGCATCGCCAGGAGCGGAGTACGCCGATCATTCTACTCACAGCCCGGGTAGAGGACTCCGACAAAGTGCTCGGCCTTGAACTGGGCGCCGACGACTATGTAACGAAACCCTTCAGCCCGCGCGAACTGGTCGCACGCGTGCGCGCTGTGTTGCGACGCGCCGGCCAATCGCCGCCCGCGGCCGAAGTGCTGCGCGCCGGCGACCTGATGTTGGATCGCAGCGCGCATATCGCGAAGGTCGGCGAGCGACCGGTGGACCTGACTCCCTCCGAATTCGATCTGCTCGCTGCTCTCATGTCCACGCCGGGCCGGGCGTTCACGCGGTTGGAGTTGCTCGACCGTATTCAGGGCACTGCCTTTGAGGGGTACGACCGCACGGTGGACGTGCACATCAAGAACCTGCGCGCCAAGATTGAAGCCAATCCGCGCAAGCCAGAATACATCGAAACGGTCTACGGCGTCGGCTATCGGTTTCGGGCGGAATGACAGCCGACTGCGCGACGGGGGTGGGCGTTCCATAGACCATGCGTTCGCTTGCGACAAAACTGACGCTGGGATTTCTGGCGGTAGCCTTCACCGGGGCCGGTCTGGTTGTTGTGCTGGCGCGCCGCGCGACGGCGACCGAATTCGACCGGTTCGTATTCGACCAGGACCGGGCCGATCTGACAGCGCAACTGGCCGAATACTATGCTGTATTCGGTACCTGGGACGGCGTCGACTCCGTGTTGCGGATTGCGCGCCCTGAGTTTGGCGGACATCGCCCCGGTCCCCCCGGCATCGGCCGCGAGGCTCCGGGGGGCTTTCCGCCGCCCCCGGTCGGCGGAGACCCGGAGCGCGGGCCTCGTGCCGGTGGGAACAGCGCGCCGCAAAACCGGCCCTACAATCTTGCGGACGAGCTAGGTATTATTCTGTTCGACGGCCTCGGATACCACGTCGGGGAGCAGCTAAGCGCCGCGCAACTGGCAGACGGCATTGCAATCACAGTCGACGAATCGACCGTCGGCACGCTGTTTGTCGCACGCGCCCTGCGACCGGACCTCAGCGTTGCCGGCGCGCAGTTCCTCGCGCGCATGGGCCGCGCGCTCTTACTCGCGCTAGCAGGCGCGACAGCTATGGCGCTTTTGTTGGGTGTAATATTGTCGCGCACGATAGCAAAGCCGGTGCGCGAGTTGACCGTCGCCACGCGCGCAGTGGCGGCCGGCGATCTCGGCCGACAGGTGACGGTTTCGTCACACGACGAAATCGGGCGTCTCGCCGGAGCATTCAACCGTATGAGCCGCGATCTGGCTCGCGCGCAGGAATGGCGCCGCCGCATGTCAGCCGACATCGCCCACGATCTGCGCACACCCCTGAGCGTGATCCTCGGGCATGCCGAGGCCCTGCGCGATGGCGTTTTGCCGCCCACCTCGGAAAACCTGGCCATTGTTCACGACGAAGCGCAACGCCTGAACCGACTTGTGGAAGACTTGCGCACATTATCGCAAGCTGAATCCGGCGAGATGCACTTGAACTTGCAGCGCACGCCTCCGGGCGATCTGGTTGCGCGCGCCGTGACCGTACACGCCGCGCGCGCCGCACAGCAGGGCATCACGTTGCAAACCGACTCACAAGCTGCCGTCCCGCCAGTGGAGGTTGACCCCGACCACATGGCGCGCGTACTCGGCAACCTGGTGGACAACGCTCTCTCCCACACCCCGCCAGGCGGCAGGATCAAATTGTCTGCGACACAGTCCCCAGACTCCGCCCACGTTCGCATTGCCGTCACAGACTCCGGCGGCGGCATCGCGCCGGAAGACCTCGAACGAATCTTCGAACGGTTCTACCGCGCCGACCGCTCCCGGCGGCGGAATGGAAACGGATCGGGCCTGGGGCTTGCCATTAGCAGGTCTGTTGTCGAGGCGCATGGCGGCCGCATCTGGGCCGAGAACGCGCCGCCGGCCGGCGCAAGCTTCGTGATCGAACTCCCGGCGCTGCCATCCATGTGAGAACACCCCAGCGCGGAGGGCATTATTCGCGCTCGCCGACCGCCACCATTACCCTTTCCTGTTTGCCGCCGCGCACGATTCCGACCGCGACGGTCTTCCCGGCGCGATCGCCGACCAGCAGCGCAAGCAGGTCTTCGTGATTCCGGACGCGTGCGCCGTCGAAGGACACAATCGTGTCGCCGAGCAGCAGGCCGCCAGCGGCGGCCGGGCTGCCGCTCTCCACCGAGGTGAGCAAGATGCCGCTGTCCTGTCCCAACGCTTCCGCCAGGTCAGCCGGCAATGCCACCGGCTGCACAGTTACGCCCAGGTAGCCGCGCGGCACGCCGGCGGGGGGCCGGGGCCGATCTTGTTGTTGCACCAGGCGATGTCATCGCAGGT
>JBHHUI010000241.1:0-5228 GCA_046753805.1 Anaerolineales bacterium | reverse complement strand
GTCAAGCAACACCGCCGCCACCTGGCTCTGACAGAGCCGCAAACATTAAGTCGGGCCGGCGTTCCACGTATTCCAGTGATTGGTGCCGGAAATATGTGTTGTATAAGTCTGCGTAATGTCCGCCGGCGGCCATCAACTGATTGTGATTGCCTTGTTCGATGATCCGGCCCGTACGAAGCACGACGATGCGGTCAACAGCCCGTACCGTCGATAAGCGATGGGCTATCAGGATACTCGTTCGACCCCGCATGACCAGATTGAGCGCTTCCTGGATTTGCCATTCCGTGAATGGGTCCACACTCGCCGTCGCTTCGTCGAGAATGAATATGGCCGGGCGTTGCACAAGCACGCGAGCCAACGCGACCAACTGGCGCTGACCCATCGACAGACGATTACCGCGCTCTCCTACATCACTATTCAGACCAGCCGGCAGGGTTTCCATCCATTCGCCATTACCGATCTGTCTCGCAACCGCCATGATTTCATCATCAGACGCTTGCGGGCACGTATAGCGGATATTGGCGCCCACCGTACCGGAAAATAAGAAGGGCACCTGGGACACAATACCCACCTGTCGTCTGTACTGTTGCAGGTCCAACGAGCGCAGGTCGTATCCATCGACCGTGATGCTTCCAGATTGGAATTCGTAATAGCGAGCGATGAGTTTGGTAATAGAAGACTTGCCAGCGCCCGTGTGTCCCACAAGTGCGACGCTCTCACCGGGATCGATCCGCAGCGTGAAATCGCGCAATACGACCTCTTGATCGCTATAGCGAAAACCGACTCGCTCGAGATGAATCGCGCCTTTCAGGGTCGGAACCCGGTTGCTCGCATGTTGCATAACTACGGGTTTGGCGTCCTCGAGTGCAAACACTCGCTCCGCTGCCGACAGGCCTGATTGGAACTGGCTCCAGAAGCCGGCCAATTGCATGATCGGGAACCAGAACCGGTCCAGGCTGACGAGAAACAAATACCATGCGCCCGCCGAGATAATAGACATTCCAACGGCGCGACTACCGAAATACATCAATAGAGCAGTACCGATGCCCATAAACCCGTTGAGCACTGGAAAGACCGTCGCGAGCACAAATCCGCGCCGGATGTTGATAACGTACGACTGCCGATTGACGGCATCAAATTCTTGATAAATGGCAGCTTCCTGGCGAAAGTTCTTCGCCACATTGATGCCGGTCACGGCCTCCTGAATCGCCACGTTGACATTCGCCATTGCCCGCGCGCCCTGGCGCGTCGCGCGTCGCGCGATCCGACGCCAGCCGGAGCCAAGCCCAAAGATGATCGGCAGCGAACCGATAACCAGGAGCGCCATGCGCCACTCGATGGCAAACAAAACAACAGACAACACCACGGCGCCGGACAATTGGTTAAGCACATCGCCCACAAGGCGCAGCGCTTGTCCAAATTCCTGGGTATCCGATGTTATCCGTGTAACAATACGCCCGGACTGGAACTGATCGTAGAACGACAGATCATGATCGACGGCAGCCTCGAACGCATTTGTGCGCATCGCGATCACCGCGTCTCCGATGATCTCGGCAAATAGACGCGAGCGGAAATAATTGAAAACCCAGTTCAAGATGCCGATCAGCAACAGCAATAACACCAGCGTGAAAATGATGCGGCTCGACCGCTGCGCCACGAGTTGATCGACGCCGCGCGAGATCAGGATCGGAAGCCCGGCGCTGACGACGGCCATGGCCGCCATGAACAACGTCGCCCCCAATAGTTTGCTCCGCAGGGGCCGCAAGTAGTTAACGATTCGCCGCAGAAGATCCGCGTCGCTGTATTGCCGGTCATAGGCCTCAGCGTCGAGGCCGCCAAATATGCTCATGAGCGCTGTGTGTGTATCAGACCCAATTCGTTAAGATTGCGCTACCCTACTCCACCGGACACGGGAGGAAAGACTTGAACAGTATCGTCGTCAGAAAGGCGAGTATCTAAACCGTCGTCGAGAAACTCCACTTGCTCATCGTTCAACACGACAATGATGTACTCATGAAGTCTATTGTGTCCATTTTCATAGATGGAAGCCTTCAACGCCGGATGAGCGTCCGCGATAACAGCCAGCGACTCGGCCACAGTACGATGGCCATCGACGAACAACTCACGCGCGGGCAAATGGTTCTGAAGAGTGCCGTGGAATTTAAATTTCGCCATGATGCACGCTCTCCAGCTGCTCTACTGAGCAGCGTTCAACAAAACCGCGTCCTATTTCTTCTAAGCCGCGGTCGGCGGAAAGATAGTCACTTCGTCGTTCTCTGCCAGCGTCGTATCAAGATCGTCCAAGAAATCCATCATTTCTCCATTGACGAGCAAGCTGTAGTAGCGGTTGTATTCGCCATCGGCGTGTACGAGTTCCCCAACGAGCGACGGATGCCGCTTGACCAACTCGTCGATAGCGGCCCGCACGGTCGGCGCGTCCAATTCAACCGGCTGTGCGCCTTCGATCAGCGGCTCCAGGTTGCCGTACAACTTAAATGTAGCCATATCAATATGCCATGCCTCCATGAACAGGCACCGGCCGGAAGCCCTCGCTGGCGGCGACTTCTACCAACTTGAGCACGTCACTCGGACAGATTTCAACGCACTGAGGTTCTGCATCGCCGCAGAGATCGCATTTGACTGCCAGGTTGGTCTGCGGGTCCATGAATATCTCGCCCCACGGACAGGCTTCAACACACAGCGCGCAGCCGATACATTCTTCGGCCACCACATCGAACGTGCCGGTGGAGGCGGTGAGTGTGAAACAGTCGACCGGACAGGCTTCAACGCAGTACACGTGCTCACACTGGCGACACACCACCGGATAATCCCAGTAGTTGCCGGCCGCGCCCTGTGCGTGTTTGTCGTGTGCGGCCCGATGAATCTGAATCCGGCTCCGGCGCGGATTTACAACGTCTTCGTGGAACATGGAACACGCCAGTTCGCAGAGATTGCAGCCGACGCAAACATCCTCCGGCAGGAATTCGCTGTCCTCCACGCTGATGATCTTCATCAGCGGCGCAACTTCGGCGCTATAGTATTTCTCGTGGGACTCCTCGAAGGTGAAAGTACTCATGCGAGCACCTTCCCATTGGATGTTGCCTGTATGGCCTCCAGTCTGTCAGCGATGTCTGCCAGACCCACCGCCTCGAGCTTCGCACGGGTGGGCACGCCGTCCTCGTCCCAGCCGCGAGCCACGTAATAGTCTGACATCAGCGTGTCGGCAATCTCGGGGGTGAGCGCCCGACCCTTCAGTGGGCCGCTTTCCATGGGCGTGCGGAACTTCTTTGGAATGCGTAGATCGTCCGCCTTCCGCACGCCTTCGCGGCAATTGAACGCGCGTTCGACGTTGTAAATTCGATCGCCGGTTTCAGACCACCATTCCGGATCGGCGTCGAGGCCGGTCAGCGCGTGGTAAGCTTCAGCCGACACACGAATGCGATCATTCACGTTTTCCCAGCGCGAGGACCACCACCACCAGAACTTGCAGATTCCCATAGCGTCGAAGGTGGTGACTCGATCCTCGTTGAATTTAATCAATTCGCCTTTGCCGTCCACGCGCTTCGGGTTGATCGCTTGTTTCGTTCCGAATAGTTGCTCTGCGATGTCGAGTGGGATGTTGGGGAAATGCGACGTACAGGCTCGCAGATGGTCGGCGCCGCGTGTGCTCGTCAGGCCCCACAGTCCTACGAGCAAATCGTTGCGCTTATCGGTAGACGAGTCCTCCACCCCCTGGAAGAGCACAACCAGATCTTCGCTATCGCGCCCAATTTCGGCTGTTGCGCGACGCAATCCCTCTGCAAGCACATCGCCAATACCCTGACGCGTGACAATCTGATTGATCATGGCCTCCATCGCTTCGGTATTGCCCCAGGTCATCTCAATGCCATCGAGATCGCTCTTCGACAGCACGCCCAGGTCGTAGGCGTCCATGCAAAAAGCCAGGCTATGCGAGAGCGAAATCGTATCGAATCCATAATCGTTGGCCATCTGATTGAAGTACAAGACAGCCTCCAGATCGCCATTGCCACACAGAGAACCGAAACCCTTGACGTTTTCAAACTCCGGGCCGCCCACCCAGGTACCCTTATATTGGCCGCTGTCCACACTGGACGAGCGATGGCAGTAGTAATTGCACGCGTAGCAGGCTCGTCCGCGCTTCAGATACCCGCCCTCGCGCAGCGCCTCGGCGCGTATATTCGCCGTGCCATCGAACGTGCCCTGGCGATAATTGAAGCTGGGCAAATCGCCGACTCCGTCAAATAGCGCTACGAGGCGGTGAGTGCCATGCATCCGCCCATCGGTCGTCTGCGGGTCTCCGTCGGCAAGATGATGCGCCTGCTGCACGAGATCAAAGAAGCGGCGTGGATCGACGATGTTGACATCCTGGTGCCCGCGCGTCGCGATTGCTTTCAGGCGTTTCGATCCCATTACCGTGCCTACACCCATGCGCCCGGCCGCCGCTCCTCTGTCGATCATGATGGCGGCATAGCGAACGAGTTTTTCACCGGCCTGCCCAATGATGGCAGTTTTGACGTGCGGATCGCCCACTTCCTGTTTTAGCATTTCGTCCACTTCGTAGACGCCCTTGCCCCACAGATGATTCGCGGGGCGCAACTCGGCGCGCCCGTTGTCGATCCACAGCCACACTGGCTCCGACGATATGCCACGGAGCAAGACTGCGTCGAAACCCGCAAATTTCAGGTACGCGCCGAAGTGCCCACCCACGTTGGAATCGCCCAGAATGCCGGAGAGGGGTGACTTTGCGGCGACATGCATTCGCCCAGACATGGGAATCGGCGTACCCGCGAACGGACTATTTACGAACATGAGGATTGCGTCTTCACCCAGCGGGTCCGTGTCGGGTCCAACTTCGTCCCACAGCGTGCGCGACGTCCAGCCCCGGCCGCCAACGTAGTCCTGTACCAACCGTTCGTCGAGGGGCAGATACTCGATCTTGGCAGTACTAAGGTTTACCTCGAGAATTTTCCCAGCATAGCCGCCTTCGGGATAATAAGTGCCCATCCAATGCTCCTTGCTGCTGTGCGATAGTTCTCAGCGCTTGTCGATACTGAACGCGGTCACTTCTTTTTTTTCATTGCCAGCTGCATCAACCCATCGAAATAGGAGTTGAGAATCTTGACATGTGCTTCTTCAGAAGCCGCCAGATAGCGCCAGAGCGCCCGCACGCTCTTGTCACGCGAGCGCTGTGCAGCCGTGTGGTATAT
>JBHHUI010000240.1:0-5249 GCA_046753805.1 Anaerolineales bacterium | reverse complement strand
GCCTACTCGACCAGCGTTTTGCCGCCTTCTGTAACGTCAACTGCGTAACTCCTATCCCAATTGACAGTTCCGAACGCGAGTGCTATCATTCCGCGCCGTAGGAGGAAACGGGTTGGGGTACGAGTTTAAGACAATAGTCCACACGCATCGCGGTGGGCTTTTTCTTTTGCCGCGATCCGCCGTGAATCCTCAAACCTTTTGCCAACTGAAGGAGGCAATTTATCAATGTCGGAACGTATTCAGGGAACCGTTAAATGGTTCAGCGCGCCCAAGGGCTATGGCTTTATTGGGCAGGAGAATGACGACGAGGACGTATTCGTCCATTTCTCCGCGATCGACATGGAGGGCTATCGTAAATTGCGCAAAGGCCAGGTGGTCGAGTTCTCTATCGAGACCGGCGCCAAGGGTTTACAGGCGATCAACGTTGTCCCCACGGACCAGTTTGTAGATATAGATATCGAGAATTAGAGGGCCAGACAATTCCTGAGAAAAAGCCCCTGTCGCGCAGGGGCTTTTTTTGATTGCGTTGGACCGGCGGTCGGCGTTACAACACCACATGAGCAGGGTCATGACCCGCATCTTCCATGGCCTTGCGCACATTTACCCGAACCAGGAGCGCCATCCCCACGAGAAAGAATAGGATCAGCGTCACGATGGCAATGCGCTGCGAGCCTGTCAATTGGACGGCCAGTGCAAACGCCAGCGGCCCAATCCACGACGTACCCCGCTCGCTGATCTCATAGAAACCGAAGTACTCGGCCTCCTGTTCGGAGGGGATCATTTGCGAGAACAGAGAACGGCTTAACGCCTGCGAGCCGCCGAGCACAATTGCGACGAAAAAGCCCAGGACGAATAACTGCGTGTCGCTGAACAGGAACAGCCAGGCGAATATGACGATGCCCGACCAGATGACGAGGCTGATCATCACGGCGCGTTTCGCGCCCATGCGGCCAGCCAGCCAGCCGAAGAAGTAGGCGCCGCCAAAGGCGACGAACTGGATCATCAGTACGAGCACGAGCAAGGTGCTGGCTTCCGTCTGCAACTCATCGGCGGCAAATGCGGTCGATACGGCGATCACCGTCTGGATGCCGTCGTTGTAGACTAGATAGGCGACGAGGTAGCGCAGCGTTTCGGGATATTTTGCGCGCATCTCGCGCAGCGTGGTCATGATACGCTGGAGGCCGTAGCGGAAGAGGCCCGTATCGTCGGGCAGTTGTTTGAACGGCACGTTCTTCCGCAGCCGCCGGTGGGGAAACAGGTACGTGAAGACCAGCCACCACACGCCGGCGCTCGCCAGGCTGATGCGCACGGCCAGACCGGTATCCTCCATGACCGTCAGCAGCGCCAGATTGATCAGCAACAGTAAGCCGCCGCCGAAGTACCCCCACGCGAATCCTTTGGAACTGACCTGGTCGCGCCGGTCGGGCGAGACGATGTCCGGCAGGAATGAGTTGTATGAAACAATCGCGGCTCCAAAGCAAAGATTCGCCGCCACAAACAGGGCGCTGCCCAGCAGTACAGCGCCGTTGGTACTCAGTGCGGCCATGTCGCCGTGCACGACAAACAGCAAGATCGTCGCAAACGCGCCGGCGTAGGCAAACGTAAGCATCAGTCGCTTTTTGTGCGGGGTGAAGTCGGCGGCCGTACCCAGCAACGGCAGGAACAACACCTGTAGCAGCACAGACAGCGAAACTGAAAACGGGAAGATAGCCGCCGCTTCGATTGAGGCGCCGAACAGGTGCAGCGGCGTGGCGCTGGATTCGGCCAGCGCCAGAATATACGGTCCGAGCAGGGCTGTAACGACGGTGGTGCTGAAGGCGGAATTCGCCCAGTCGTACATCACCCAGCCGTTGATCTCGCGTCTGTCGTTAATAGGATGTGCTTCTGCGACGGCCATGTCTCCTCCGAGAGCTAGAGTAGGGAGTTGGAGTTAGCAGTATCGATTGGATACGTCACACTCTGATTCTTTACTCTAACTCTATACTGTGTGAGGGGCAAATGCACTCCCAAAATCCAGAATGCAGTACAATAATTCGACAATGTCGCATTGTCGCATTGCGCGGGGATCAGGGGATTTGGGGATATCTATCCCTGGTGTTCATCCCCTAATCCCCAAATCCCCGCGAATACTGCTTGTGTCAATATGATGTGACATTGTCAAGATAAGTGCTCGCAAGATTTCTCAGCCCCGGAGGCCCGCATGACTGCCAGCCTTGTTCGCGTGATCGTAGACCCGGTTGCCGGCGAAGACGAAGCCGTCCGGCAGGCGCTGCTGACGCGCTTGAACGCGCTTGAACACGAAACCGTCAACCCAATCCTGATGCGCTGGATCCGCGCCCAGTTTGACATCGAAGTGCTCTGTTGCGTGCACGACCTGGCGCAGTTTGACGATTTTGTGATCGACACAATCCGCTCGATCGAGGGTGTGGACAAGACAAGCTGCCACATCTTGTCCAACGGCTACGTGTTTCCCGGGGGACTGGCGCTGGCGCGCATGTCGCAGGCTGCGGGGCAACCTTATATCGGCGCGACGGTGGATGTGGCTGCGCGCCCCGGCCGAGACCGCCAGGTATTCGAGCGCCTGTACGATCTCGCTGAAGCCGACGACCTGCGCAAATTCTATCTATTCAAGGATTTTGCGTCGCCCACAACCGACCTCAGCCTGAGCATTGTCGGCCCGGACCAGGCCACCGTGGACGAATACGTGCAGCGGTTCGTGCGCGCTATCGACGGCGTGCTCGACACGGACACCTCCTACACCCATGGCTGGGCGATGCTCGCCACAGATGAAAAAGTAGAAACGCTGCTGGCGACGTTTATGCCCTGACGAACAGTAGATACTGGAGATTGGAGATTCGCTCAGAACGCAAGAGACTCCCATCTCCAATTATCAATCTCTGCCATCGCCTCATACGCCGTCAAGTCCAACTTTAACGGCGTAACAGACACCCACCCCTCCGACAGCGCGGCAAAACCCGTGCCGTCTTCGATAACGCCGGTCGGCGGCGCGCCGCCAATCCAGTAGTAGGGTCGGCCGCGCGGGTCCACCCGCGACACCAGTTCATCTTCATAGACGCGCATTCCCTGCCGCGTAACTCTGACTCCCTTGATCGAATCGGCTGCCGCCGAGGGTACATTTACATTCAATAGCGTATTGCGCGGCAGTCCGCGCTTCAACACTTCTCCGGCAACGGCGGCGGCAACCTGCGCCGCTGGGCCATAGCCAATCTGCTCGTCGTGCTCCGTCGAGACCGCGAGGCTGGGAATGTTCCAGATAGTCGCCTCCATCGCGGCCGTGACCGTGCCTGAGTAGGTGACGTCGTGACCCAGATTCCAGTGCGGATTGATTCCCGAGACTACGAGGTCAATCGGGCGCGCAACCATGCCCAGCACGGCCAGCGCCACGCAGTCGGAGGGGGCGCCATCTGTGGCAAGCGCCGCACTGCCGTCCGCCAGCGTCACCGGATCGACGCGCAGCGGCCGGTGCAGCGTTTTCACGTGGCCGCTTGCCGACCAGTTGCGGTCGGGCGCGAAGACCGTCACCTCGCCCAGCGCGCGCAGCGCCATGGCGAGCGCAAGCAATCCGGGCGCTTGCACGCCGTCGTCGTTGGTGAGGAGTATGTGCATTAGATGTGCGGAGATGGAGTCCGGCTAGTCGATCGCGAACGTCACTTGAATCTGAAGCGAGTAGTTGAGCTGTCCGGGCGCAATACTCGGCCCGGCGCTGGCGACGACTTCCGCATTGCTCCCACCCGCAAAGGAGACCGGCCCACCGATCACTTCGCTCACCGTTAGAACTTCGCCCAGCGTTACCCCGCTTAGCGCAGCCAGCGCCTCGGCGCGCTCGCGCGCATTGCGCATGGCTGCTTCGCGCGCCACCGCCTCGACAGCGCCCGGATCGGCAAGACTGAAGAAAACGCCGTAGATGCTGTTCGCGCCCGCATCAATCGCAGCTTCCAGCACAGCGCTGACAGTGTCCACATCGCGGACGGTCACGTTCACCTGATTCGTGACATGGTAGCCCACGATGCCGGTCGGCCCGAAATCGTCGTAACGCTGTTCGGCCCACAGGTTGAAGTTGCTCGTCTGGATGTCGTCGGCAGCAACGCCGGCGTCTTGCAGCCCCATGATGACGGACTGGATCGCGTCTTCGTTTTCGCTGGTGGCTGCTGCTACCGCTTCCGCGAAGGTCTCTACCGCGACCTGCACTTCAGCCTGATCCGGGCGGCCCTGCGCCTCCCCGAAACCCAGCACCGTGATCGAGCGCACCGGCCCGGCGGCAACCGGCGTGCAGGCGGCCAGCACGAAGGAAAGAAACAGCCCGATCCTTGGCATGGATTTCGTCATTGTTATGAACTCCGAAAGAAGTATGACATACAGTGCGCCGGGAACATTCGGCGCCCTGTTTCTTGGCGCGATTGAGTCTGGGCCTTGGGGTCGGAGGAATCTAGATTCAAGCGTTTGTGATCAACGCTGGGCAATGCCGAAACAGCGTTCATTCTTCTGGCGCGACGGGCAAGAAACCGCTACAACGGAGAACCGGCAACGGTGGATATTTCGGAAACGCTGCGTCGGTCGCCGCGAGGGTACAGAGGACGTACACCGGGCCGCGCGCGCTTTGGACGACGCGCACGTGCTTGCAATGCGCACACAGACCTGCATGGGAAGGCGCTTTGTTGGGCAGTGGTGAATTTGATTGATCTGTCATTACCGGCCGATTATACAGGCACGTTAAATACCGCTCTCCACACCGGTCGGCGTGGAGAGCAGCTGTGATTTATTCAATTGTCAGGTGAAGGTTCGGTCAGACTGTGACCGGTTCTGCACGTCCGTCAATCGCGCCTCCCCTCCAGGGGGTTCCAATCCAGCGCAGGAGGAAGTAGTCCGCGCCGAGGTAACCTGAGACCTTCCAGGCCAGAATGAGAAGCACAGCCACGGTGAACAGCATCGGGTTCGTGCTCGCCGAGCCGGCCATCATAAAGTTCCAGTTCATGAATGCGCCAAAGAAAGCCGCAATTCCGGTAAAAGCGCCTACTATCAGCGCGATCCCGACGATCAGTTCGCCGTAGGCGACCAGAGGCGCGAACCATGCATACGCCTCGGCGTCCAACAACGACTGGATGAAATTGCGATACCAGTCAAACGCAATCGGCGGCCGGCCGTCAGCCGGGGTGACGACGATGTTCGACCAGAAGCCGTTGAGTGCGACGCCAGTCTGGGTCCAGGCCGGGTTTTCAATCGTGTGCGAA
>JBHHUI010000239.1:0-5257 GCA_046753805.1 Anaerolineales bacterium | reverse complement strand
CCCACGCGGGCGCGTCGTCCTGTTCGGGCTTTTCCATCCAGTCCGGCGCTGCTTCCCCAGCCGGCGGTTCCGCTTCCGCCGCCTCGGCCCGGTCAGGTGTCTCCTCGACAGCAGTCGGAGACAGCCAATCGGGCGGCTCGGGCTCCGCCGCAACGGACGCAGCCCAGTCCGGCGCTGCTTCTTCCACAGGCGGCTGCATCCACTCTGGCGTTGCCGGCTCAATTGGCGGTTCAGCGTCGTCGGGTTCGGGTGCTGCCGGAGGGGCGGCCGGTTTTTCTTCCGGTTGGGAATCGAGCCAGGGGATGACGCCGACTTCGTCAACTTCCGGCCGCTCTTCCGACTCGGCCGGCGATAGAGTCGGCTCAGGTTCATCGCGCGGCGTCTCTTCAACCGTCGCAGTTTCAGGCTCGGGCGCGCCTGCGATGGGTTCGATTTCGAAGGCAGACGAGTCGACCTGGGACCCAGCCGGTTCGGCCTCTGCTTGCGGCATCGCAGCGGGGGATTCATCGCGCAGCGCGTCCCACTGTCGTGGCTCAGGTTCGACCGGCGCAGTTGCGGCTTCCACCGATTCGGCGGGCGGAGACGGTGCTTCGCCAGCGGTATCGGTCGGCTCGACAGACTCGGGTTCGGGCGCCGGCGTGGCGCTGAGCGATGCCAACCGGCGCTGCGCGTCTTCATTCTGCGGATTGATCCGCAATACCCGTTCCAGCGATTCGCGCTGCCGCACCGGGTCGTCCAACACGAGACTCAACAGGAACCAGGCGCGCTCACTCCGAGGTCGTTCGCGCACGACCGCGAACAACTCGGCGCGGGCTTGCGCCCGTTTGCCCTGTTTAATCAGGTCGATGATCGCGGAGATTCTGGCAGTCAACTGTCGCGTCCTGTGTGTCCTGCCACGATTATAGCCCAGTCAGGATCGCTGCCAAATGGCCGGGAGGTACGCGTCCTTTGCTACAATAGCGCCCGTGCCCAATCCGATCCGCATGTTGCACTTCGCCGACTTGCATGTCGGCATGGAGAACTATGGCCGTCTCGATCCGGAGACCGGCACCTCTTCACGCGTGCGTGACTTCCTCAATCGGCTGGACGAAGTAATCGCCCACGCACGGGATCACAATGCCGACCTGGTAGTATTTGCTGGCGACGCATTCAAGACGCGCGACCCGGACCCCACCCAGCAGCGCGAGTTTGCGCACCGCATCAAGCAGCTGGCCGACGAGGTGCCGCTGCTGTTGCTGGTGGGCAACCACGACCTGCCCGGCATGGCGGTGAAAGCCACCAGCCTCGACATCTTCAATGCACTGGACGTGCCGAATGTCATCGTGGGTCACAACCCGGCCGGCCGAGTGGTCGAGACACGCAGCGGGCCACTGTACCTCGCATGGATGCCGTACCCCATGCGCAACCGTCTGCTGGTACAAGAGCATCACCGGAGCAAGTCGGTGGACGAGTTGGATATCGCCCTGCAGCAAGCCGTCGCAGACATGATCGCGGCGCTGGCGGAGGAAGCCGCACAGCACGACATGCCGCGCGTGCTCAGCGGGCACTTCTCAGTGGCCGAAGCCAAGCTTGGCTCCGAACGCTCGGTGATGCTCGGACGCGATGTGGCTGTGCACAACTCCGCACTCGCAGAACCCGTGTGGGATTACGTGGCGCTCGGTCACATCCACAAACATCAGGATGTTAACGGCGGTCGATACCCCGGCGTTGTATATTCCGGCAGCCTCGAACGCATCGATTTCGGCGAGGAAAATGAAGAAAAGGGTTTCTGCTGGGTCGAACTCATGCGGGGCGAGACACGCTGGCAGTTTGTCCCTGTGGAGGCCCGCCCATTCATTACAATCCGCGCCGACGTGCGTGAGACCGAAGACCCCACCGCGACTGTAACTCGCGCCATCGAAAGACATACGATTGACGATGCGGTGGTGCGGCTGCTGGTGCAACTCCGGGCCGATCAGGCCACGCAGCTGCGCGACCGCGACCTGCTTGCGGCCATGGCCGCAGCGTACAGCGCCAGCCTGAGTAAGGAGATCGAGTACGAAGCGCGCGCGCGCATCGGCGGGCTGGCTGCCGAGGCGATGACGCCCGCGCAGTTGGTAGAAAGATATTTCGTGGACAAGGGCTACGACGCCGCGCGAGTCGAGCGCCTTGTGCAGTACGCGGCGCAGATATTCGAAGGCATTTCTTCCTCTACAAGATGATCCCTGTCAGCCTCGACCTGCTCAACTTCCTGCCCTACCGCGATCCGGGGCCGCTCAACTTCAGCGGAATCCACGTGGCCTGTCTCGCGGGCGAAAACGGCACCGGAAAATCCTCCTTGCTGGATGCGATCACCTGGGCGCTCTGGGGCAAGGCGCGTGACGGCAAGCGCAGCGATGACGAACTGATCCATCATGGCGAGAACGAGATGCGAGTGGAATTCGTCTTCGACCTGGGCGGCGACCGCTACAAAGTCATACGGCAGCGCAAAGCCGGCAAGCGCGGTCAGAGCATTTTGGAGTTTCAAACGTTTGACGTCGGGACAGAGAGTTGGCGCAGCCTGTCGGAGGCCGGCATTCGCGCCACGCAGAACCGCATCAACGACCTCTTGCGCATCGACTATGAGACCTTTGTCAACTCGGCGTTTATTCTGCAGGGTCGCGCAGACGCATTCACCGTCAAGCCGCCCGGCGAGCGCAAGGCCGTCCTCGGTAACATCCTGGGACTGGACCGGTGGAACAAATATGAGGCGCGCGCCAGGGACCGTATCTCAGCGCTGCGAGAAGAGATACTCGTGCTGGACCGAGAGATCGAAATCTTGGAAGCCGAATTAGAAAAGCGCGGGGACTACGAACGGGAGCTCGCCGCGGCCAAACGGCAATTGGAAACGCTGGGCGCTCAATTGCAGACGGCCGAACGCGCAATGGCGGATGTGCAGCAGGCCCGTCAGGCGCTTGCTACCACCCACAAACAGATCGACGACCTGACGAAACGCATCGCCCAGGACGGGCGCGAACTGGCGGAGGTCGAAAGAGAGTTGACAGACGCGCGCGCCGCGCTGGCGCGGGGCGATCCGGCAACGCTTGCAGCCGAGCAAGCGGCGGTGGACGCGCGCCTGACGGAATTAGGGCAAAAAGAAGCAGAGCAAGTGACGCTGGCAAAGGAGCGCAGCCAGGCTGCCGAGAGGAGCGCGCGCTTGCAGGGCGAAAACACTTCCATGCAGGCCGAGTCGGACCCCCTCAAGCAGCGCATTGCGGTCCTCGAAGCCGCCACCGAACCCATCTGCCCGACGTGCGGTCAGCCGCTGGCCGAACACGCGCGCGACCAACTCGTGACCGATCTCAGGGCCGACCTCGACGCGCGCCGCACGCGCTGGGCGGAAAATAAGGCTGCTCACAAAGAGCTTGACCAGCAAGTGGCTGCGTTTGACGCGCAGCTTGCAGCGCTTGCAGCCGAGCTAAAGGAGCGCGCGCTGTTGCAACGTAAACTTGTGGACCTGAAAGCTGCGTTCACGAGCGCCGGGGAGGCGCAAGCCAAGATCGGCGCGCTGGAAGCCCGCCAGAAACGCTGGTCCGCGTCTATCGCGGCCGACCAGAAGCAATTGGAAACGCTGGAAGCGGACGCGCGCGGCTACGAACTCCAGGTGCAGGCGGCCGACACACGCCAAGCTGCGCTGGAAAAGTTGCGTTGGGAGCACCGGGTGGCGACCGAGCATGTGGGCAGCGCCCGCCAGAAGCTCAGCGCGCTGGACGGCGTATCCAAACGCCGCGACCGCAAACGAACGCAGCGGCAGGAACTGGCGGCGGAACAGGGGATGTTCGAGGAATTGCGCGCGGCTTTCGGAAAGCAGGGCGTGCCGGCCATGATCATCGAGGCCGCCGTGCCGGAGATCGAGGAGATTGCCAACAGCCTGCTCAACCGCATGACCGATGGCCGCATGCACGTACGCTTTGAGACACAGCGCGAGACAAAGACCGGCGACGTGCGCGAGACGCTCGACATCAACATTAGCGACGAACTCGGAACGCGAGCATATGAATTATTTAGCGGAGGCGAGTCATTTCGGGTGAACTTTGCAATCCGGATTGCGTTGAGTAAATTGCTCGCCCGGCGCGCCGGCGCGCAGTTGCAGACGATTATTATCGACGAGGGCTTCGGCACCCAGGACGCGCGGGGGCGCGAACGGCTTGTGGCCGCCATCAACGCGATACAGGACGACTTCGAACGTATTCTCGTCATCACGCACATCGAAGAACTGAAAGACGCCTTCCCCACGCGGATCAACGTAGTGAAGGCGCCTGATGGTGCTCAGTTTTCGATTGAGTAAGG
Source organism: Anaerolineales bacterium (assembly GCA_046753805.1). Taxonomy (GTDB): domain Bacteria; phylum Chloroflexota; class Anaerolineae; order Anaerolineales; family JBHHUI01; genus JBHHUI01. The sequence goes on along the minus strand of JBHHUI010000239.1, from coordinate 949 downwards.
GTGAGTTAGAGACTGGAGTTAGAGATTGGAGACTGGAGATTATGCCGGAGATCAAGAGCCAATAGACAGTCTCTAACTCACCACTCTAACTCTCTTACTCAAACCTCCACCGCCTCCGCCGGCTCCTCGACCACCACCTCAACTGGTTCGTCTTTCTTTCTGAAGGAGACGCCGTCTTCGTCGGTCGCGTCCACAATTACGGTATCGCCCGAAGCGAATTCGCTCCGCAGGAGCTGTACCGAAAGCGGCGATTCGACGTGCTTCTGCAGCGCCCGGCGCAGCGGTCGCGCGCCGAAGGCCGGATCGTAGCCCTGACGCGCCAGCCAGTTGCGCGCGCCGTCCGTCAACTCAACTACCAGCCCGTACTCGGACAACCGTTCCTGAATTTCTTCCATCTGGAGGCCTACGATCTGCTCCACATCTTCGATCTTGAGCGGCGAGAAGATGATGATATCGTCCACCCGGTTTAAGAACTCCGGCCGGAAGGTCTTCTTCAGCGCACTCTCAATCTTGTCATGATTCGCGGCCATGGTGGCGTCTTCGTCGCGCAGGAAGCCCAGCGAGCCGGCCCTGATGGCAAACTCGGTGCCCAGATTTGACGTCATGATCAGCACCGTGTTACGGAAGTCCACAATGTGGCCCTGCCCATCCGTCAGGCGTCCGTCGTCCAGAATCTGCAGCAGCGCGTTCCATACATCCGGGTGCGCTTTTTCGATCTCGTCAAACAGCACCACACGATAAGGACGCCGCCGGACGGCCTCGGTAAGCTGGCCGCCTTCATCGTAACCGACATAGCCGGGCGGCGCGCCGAACAACCGCGAGACCGTGTGCTGCTCGCGGTACTCCGACATGTCGATACGCACAAGCGCATCTTCATCGTCGAACATGAAATGCGCCAGCGCCTTGGCCAATTCGGTCTTGCCAACGCCGGATGAACCCAGGAAGATAA